>CAZMXO010000074.1:0-5327 GCA_964570265.1 uncultured bacterium | reverse complement strand
AGGCATCTGTGGTTATAAATGCAAGCAGTGTAGCCATATTAGGAGCAATCATTCCCGAGCCCTTAGCAATTGCGCCGATTTTTATATCATCCTTTATTCTGCCTTTAATCTCTGTATCTACGGCAATTTCCTTTATAGCAGTATCAGTTGTAAGAATGGCTTCAGCGGCATCTTTAGAGCCGTCCACAGCAAGTTTACCGGAGATATCTTTAATGCCTTTTTTGATTTTATTTATGGGAAGCGGAACTCCAATTATTCCGGTGGATGCTACAAGCACTCCTTGATTATCTATGTCCAGACATTTTGCAGTGTATTCAGACATTTCTAAAGCACTGTCTCTTCCTGCAACGCCATTGCATGCATTAGCATTGCCGCTATTAGCTATAATTGCCTGAGATTCTTTTCTGTGCAGTTTTTTTAGATCAAGCAAAACATGTGCAGATTTAACCTGATTGGTTGTAAACAAACCTGCAGTCACAGCAGGTTTATCTGAAAATATAAGAGCAAGGTCTTTTTTGGATGATTTTATTCCACAACACAGCCCAGCTGCTTTAAATCCATGAGGAGCTGTAATGCCGCCTTTTATTATCTTCACAGAATTGTCCTTATGGAAACACCGGTGTAAAATTTAAGCCGGCGGTTTCTTCAAGTCCGCATACTATGTTCATATTCTGCACAGCCTGACCACTGGCACCCTTTACTAAATTGTCAATGGCAGAGATAATGATAATTTGGTTTGCCTCTTTGTTTGGAAAAATACCTATGTCACAGTAATTTGAGCCATAAACATGTTTAGTCTGAGGAGCTGTGCCTTCAGGTAATATTCGAATAAAAGGACTCTCTTTGTAGAAGTCTTTATACATATCAAAAATATTGGCAATAGACTCATTATTTTGCACAGAAACATATGTTGTACTCAAGATGCCGCGCGTTACAGGGATCAAGTGTGGCGCAAAGGTAATTTGTACAGTGCTTGGTTCAGAGTCGGTAAGTTCCTGAATCATTTCCGGCAGGTGTCTGTGCGTGTTTATATTATAAGGAGTAATGTTTTCATTTACTTCTGGAAATAGGTTTTTCAGACTCAAGCTTCTTCCCGCTCCGGAAGCACCGCTTTTCGAGTCTATAATAATGCAACCTGTTTTTACCAATTTATTTGAGACGAGCGGTTTAAGAGCAAGGATTGCGCCTGTTGGATAACAACCCGGATTAGCGATGAGTTTTGCCTTCTTAATACCAGCCTTATATATCTCAGGAAGTCCGTATACTGCTTCCTTTAGCAGTTCAGGATGGGTATGCTTGGTTTTATACCATTTCTCATATATACCAGCATCTTTAAGCCGAAAATCCGCGCTCAGATCAATAACAATCTTTCCCAACTTCAAAAATTGGTCAGTCAAGTCTAAACCGGAACAGTGTGGAAGCGCCATAAAAATAACATCAGCCTTTTTTGCAACCTGTTCAGGATTTTTTAGGGTATTACATGGCAAATCTATCTGACCATATATATGTGGAAATGCTTCACTGATATTTAATAAAGACTCTCCCTTTCTCATCAATGATGTAATCTCTACATCAGGATGATTCAGGAGGATTCGTATTAGTTCAACTCCTGTATAACCGGTTGCACCAACAATCGCTACTTTTATCATATTCAACCTCTCAATATTTTGGAAGTTTTATTCTATATGCATATGCAGAGTATGTCAATGCAAAGCCCTTACCTTATCATGCTTACCATTTGTTTGAATTTGTCCGTACCTGCTTCTCTTAACAACTCAAACATTGCCATTTCTGTAGAGACGGGGATTGCGCCTGCTTGAGCCATTCTCTCAAAACCAGTTTCTCTATTATTTTCGGTTCTAGATGATATAGCGTCTTTTACAAAAAAAACAGAATAGTTTAATTTTAGTCCGTTTAAAGCTGTTTGTGTTATGCAAACGTGGGATTCTATCCCGCACAGTATTATGTTGTCTCTTTTCAGTTCCTTCAGCTTTCTTGAAAAATCACTGTTTTCAAAACAGCTAAAGCATATTTTTTCTATGGGCTGCCATGGTGTTATTAAATCTTTTATTTTGGGAATGGTTGGGCCTAATCCCTTTGGATATTGTTCGGTTACTACAATCGGGATATTAAGTATTTCGGCAGATTTTATTAATGTAATAGCATTGCCTACAACAGTGCGAGAGTCGAATATTTTAGGAATAATCCTTTCCTGCATATCAACAACAACAAGAACGCTGTCTTGTATGGAAAGATTTTTCATATCATCATCTCCCTTTACTTATTTGAGTATTTTTGATTATAGCAGAGGTTATTTTATCTTACAACCAGTAGTCATCGGATAAAAGTAGGGGCGAAACTGTGTTTTCGCCCTTTATTGTACGATTTTTATTATTAATCGGGCGATTACATAGAATCGCCCCTACAATGTTGATTATTCTCTAAATTTTATTCAATTTGTGCAGAACAAAAAGTTCACTGGTTCTGAAATTCGCACAATGAATAATAAAATCTGTGTTAATTCATTGATTAGGAAATTGAATTTTTAAAGATCCTCGTACTTAAAGGGCTTTCTTATAGCTTCATTAATTATTGAAGCTATATCGGGATTTAATGACATCAAAGCATCTGTATTTTTCCAAATGTGAGGAATTGAAATATGCGTTGGAAGTATTATCCCTGAAAGTTGTTTCCAATAAATTTTAAATTCATCAATAGAATTAATTTTATTTCTATTAAGTTTTTTTAAAAATGATTGTGGATCACTTTCCATCCATTCAAAAATATTTTTCACAGCTTTTTTAAAATCATCAATCCATGGCCCCAAACTGCTAGATCTTATATAAATTAAATTCATAGATGAAGGTACTGTCTGAATTATTTTCTCACATATTATATCGCCACACCTTTTAAACATTTTTTCATTTAATACTTCATCTGTTACCCGTTTTCTAATTCTTTTGACTTCTAGAAAAAATGTTTCATTTTGATAGCAAATCTGAAAATCAGGATTGCATCGAATAGAAACATCTGGTTCATAAATTACTTTGCAATTAGTATCACTAAAAATAAATCCAATATATAATTCAATTCCAACATCCCTTTTATCCTCAATTTCTTTATTAGTTTTTAGTTTTTTTATAATTTTCTTTTCATTTTGAATTACGAATTCTTTGAAAGAATCGAATTTCCCCCATTCGAGTATTCTAGAACGAAGATGAGGATCAAATGAAAATTCCTCAATTATTTTTATTAAGCTATTTGGAAGCATAAAATATTTTACTTTCTCATACCTAACATTCAAACTCACTTATCTTTGACCAAGCCCGAAAGGCGCGAAAAAAAGGCAGGTGTAGTGCATTGTTATAAGTTTTTTAATTTATGACCAAAACTCTTGAAAGAACAACCGATTTCTTTCTTCTAATTTCTCCTTATATATCTTCAAATTTCTAGTTCTACTTTCCCATAAATAATCATTTTTTGGTATCTCTGTAACAAAATCTGATAAATCTTTAATTGACTTAAAATTATTTAACGTTTCGTCAATCACCACATCAAGTTGATAATCAAATGGGGGTTTTGTTAATAGAATTAATTTTAAGTATTCTATCTCCTCTTTGCCTGGTTTTTTGTTTTTTGCTTCATTATATAAGGCGACACATGTTTGTTTAGAAGATTGAAATAAGGGTTTTATTATCATTTATACCCAACAATTATCATAAGATACTCTTTATTCTAAATATTATTGTATGCAAAAGTTAGCTTTTTCAAAGCACTATTTTATCAATACTTTCAAGTTCTCCATGACTGTAGCGAGTTTGTGATGGGCACAGGTCATTGAGAACGCACTTGGAACAGATGGGTTTTCTTGCCTGACATGTTTTTCTGCCATGTGATATTAGTAAAAACGCAAATTGCGCCCATTTATCTTTTGGGACGATATTCATAAGGTCTTTTTCTATTTTTTCAGGCTTATCATTCTTCGTTAAACCCAATCTCTGCGATAACCTTTTTACATGAGTATCAACCACAATGCCTTCAATTACTCCATATGCACTTGTAAGCACTACATTTGCTGTTTTTCTTGCAACTCCGGGAAGAAGTAGAATCTCATTCATTGTGTTTGGAACCTGTCCGTCAAATTTCTCTATAAGCATCTTACAGCTATTTTTTATATTTTTTGCCTTATTCCTGAAGAAACCTGTTTGTCTTATATCTTTTTCTAATTCAGAAAGTTCTGCGTCAGCATAATCCTCTACAGACTTGTATTTTTTAAATAAATCTTTAGTTACTTTATTTACCATTTTATCCGTACATTGCGCAGAGAGTATTGTTGACACAAGAAGCTGGATAGGATTTCTGTAATGCAGAGCAATCTTTGGGTTGTGGTATTTTTTTATCAGCCTGGAAATTATAAGGTGGATATGTTTTCTTTTGCCTGTTTCCAATAATCCTTGAACTCCTCGTATTTTTGAGTTGTCTTTTGTTTGAGGGTTTGCGGCAGGAGAGACTTCATAGCTAAAAATGCTGTCTTTGCCTTTGGAAATATATATGACTCTCCCGTGAATTTACTATCCTTAGGCATCAGAACTATTAATAAAACAAGCAGCACGCCTACAATGCACGCACCTTTAATAAAACCAAATAAAATCCCTCCTACATGGTCAAGCCATTTTAGAGGAGATTTTTTAACCAGCTTATTACAGAAATGTCCCAATATTAGAATAGCTCCGGCAGTAAGAGCAAAAAGCACTATAAAGCATAACGCCTTTATCAATGCTGAATCACCCGTCTTTTCCCTTAGCAGTTCAACTAAAAACACATAGAAATGACTGGCAACAATATATCCAAGAATAATAGCAGCCAGATTTATAACGGTTTTGAAAAAACCTCTAATTCCGCTCCATATAGTTACTACTCCCAGAATTAAAATTATTATGATATCCAGAGCGTTAAATGTCATTATAATTCCCCGCGTTTTTCCATGGATTTAGCTAATGTTGCCTGGTCTGTATACTCAATATTTCCGCCGACAGGAATACCTCTGGCAATTCTGGTCACTTTAACTTCTAACGGCTTTAATATCTTCCCGAGATACATTGCTGTAGCTTCGCCTTCTGTATTAGGATTTGTTGCTAATATAACTTCCTTGACACCTGAGGATATTCTTTCAAGAAGTTCTTTTATTTTCAAGTCATCAGGACCTATTCCATCAAGCGGAGATATAGCGCCCATTAATACATGATATGTTCCTTTATATACTCCTATTTTTTCTATTGCAATTATATCATTTGGTTCTTCAACAACACATATTATGCTCTTATCTC
>CAZMXO010000073.1:0-5363 GCA_964570265.1 uncultured bacterium | reverse complement strand
GATTATTAATTTAGGCTCGATTATACAAAATTAAATATCAAACTTCAACAGGTTTTGCAGTCTTTATTTTTAGGTCTAGTTTTCCAGCGATTGTGCAGCCAGAACCACTGATCAGGATATTGTCGAATATAAGATTCAATAACCTTAGAAAATTGAGCTGTGTATTTCTGTATATCATTGTCTGAGTTTTCAGAGCTATGTGCGTATATAGGATTTCCAATAAGTATTCTGTGGTATTTTCCTTCTCTTACAATAAAAGCCGGAACAACCGGCGCTCCTGTTCTCAGGGCAAAAACAGCAACCCCTTTTGCAGTGGCTGCGAGTCTTCCAAAGAAATCCGCGAACACCATATCTTTTCTTGTATTTTGATCCATTAATATAGCAACCAGTTCATTATTACCGAGTGCACGAAACACCTTTTTAACAGGATTACTCTTCTGAATGACTTTCATTCCAACAAGTCTTCTATATCTATCAATAGTATGTCCTATTCTTCTGTTATTTGAAAGTCTGCCAATTACATTTACAGGATATCCTCCAAGCCCAAAAGCCGCGCCTAAAAGTTCCCAGTTCCCAAAATGTGCGCCAAGCAAGATAGTTCCTTTTCCTTTTTTTAGAATTGGATCTATTTTACATAGCTCAGATGTATCAACAATTCTTCTTATTCTGGTTCCATTCATTCTCGGAAGTTGCAAAAACTCCAGAAGTGTTTTTCCAAGATTTTTATATATTTCCCTTGCTATCTTTTTTAGTTCAATGTTGCTTTTTTGATTTCCAAAAGCAAACCTAAGATTTTTGGAAACTTGTTTTCTTCTGACTCTGAGTATGTAAAATGCGAAATCTCCGAGAATGTTGCCTAAAAAAAGCATTAAACTTCTAGGCAGATACCTTACGCATACAGCCACCGTTACTCCCAGAAAATACTGATGTGTATGTCTCATGTTTTTTCATCCATTAATCTTTCATAGAGCTGTTCAGTTTTGTGAATCATCCGGCTTAAAGAAAATTTCTTAACAGTTTCTTTGGCAGCAAGTCCCATTTTTATAGTCAATTCTTTATTGTCGGCTAACGTTAGTATTCTATCTGAGAGAGCATCCTCATCTCTGGAAGGAATAATAAACCCATTTTCGCCGTCAATGATAATCTCATTGTTGCCACCAACATTTGTTGCAATAACCGGTTTACTGCAAGCCATTGACTCTAAAATTACATTTGAAAAGCCCTCTCTAATAGACGAGAGAACTGAAATATCCGAAAAAAACAGTATCTCTTTAATATCGTTTCTTTTGCCGGTAAAGATAACATTTTTTTCAATGCCTAATCTCTCAGAGAGTAATTCTAAGCTATCTTTCATTGGACCATCTCCAACTATCAAAAACTTCAGATTTTTCATTCTTGGAATCACCTTTTTTGCTGCTCTCAATAGGTATTCGTGTCCTTTTTGCGGATGAAGACGGCCTATAGCTACTATAATTTTATCATCCTGCAATAAGCCTAATTTAATCTTTTTTTCGGCTATTACTTCTTGAGAAGGTATGTTCTTCTGCCAGAAATCAAGGTCTACTCCATTATAAATAACTTCAAACTTATCAGCGACAATATTGGTATTTTTTGCATAAAAGCTCTTAACTGCTTCTGCTACAGCAATGATCTTATCGGAACATACAGAAAGCCATCCGTCTAGGGCTAGCTGCCAGTTGCTTTTCCAACTGTCCACATTATGCTCGTTTGCGATTATAACAGGTACCCCCGCCAACTTTGCCGCCAATCTCCCTGTAGTATTTGGCTTATGGCAATGAGTATGAACTATATCAATATTTTCTTTCTTCATGACCGAGCACAGTCTATAAATGCAAACAGGATCAAACTTGAATCTGCGCGGGACTATTCGAACTGGAATTCCGGATTGTTCAAGACGGTTTTGCAATTCTCCGGATTTAAAACTGCATACGATAATACTATATTTCTCTTTGTCTAATTTTGGTAAAATAGATACCATTCTCTTTTGAACACCACCTACTCCAAGATTTGAAACTATGCGTAATAGTTTAATTTTTTTCATGCACTCAAGGTATTATTATATTTCTAAGTATTATACCAAATGCCAACCCAAATGACAGCCTAAATTAGAAACAACACGAAAGGATTTAGAACTTGACACATTAAATCAGACCATGATAGACTGCCTGTGAATTTGAAGTTTTTTAAGTTTTTAGAAGACCAAATGCAGGAGGAGAATATGAGCAAGTTGATGAAGGTTGGTGTTGTCCTGTTTTTCGTAGTATCTCTCTTATTTGCGGTTGCTACAATGGCTATAATAGGACGAAACCAGGACCAAAAGATGCAAATTGCAAATCTCACTGATGAATTAAATAGAACAAAGAAAAACCTGGAAAACCTGACTGCAGAGAAAATATCTCTGGAAAAACAGTTAGCACAAACACAGGTAGAGCGCGACGAATACAAAACAGCCCTGACATCAGAAAAGCAAAAAACTGCTGACTTAACATCTGATCTTCAAGAAGAAGTTCAAGAGAAGAATCGCTATAGGACTCAATTAACCGAAGCAAATTCAGAAATCAATTCTCTCAAATCCCAGAAAGCAGATATTGAGAGAGAACTAGAAAAAGAATCTGCAAAAAAGATAGCCGCTGAAACGCGTATTGCCAAACTTCTTGGCGAAAAAATTCCAGGAGAAGAAACATCTGAAGAAAATCAGGCAAGAAAGGACATTCCTATATTTAACGAAAACATGATAGGAAAGATCTTGAAAATTGATAGAAAAACAGGAATAATTGCCATAGACTTTGAAAGAGACATAAGTAAACATACAGACAAGAAACTAGTTGTTCTTCGCAGCAATAGTCTTATAGACAAAATCACGATCAAAAAAATATATAATACAATAATGGTTTCGAAAATAGATGTATTTGATGATATAAAGAAGATTAAAAATGGTGACACAGTTCAACTTTTAAATCAAGATCCAACAGAGTGGTAGTTGAAAGGAGAACAAAATGATGGAAGATAAGGAAACAAAACTAAGCCAAGAAGGTCAAAGTATACAAGGCGAGTCTAAGCTGAAACAGGATTCTAGCATAAACATTACACCTCCTAAACAAGAAAACGCCAAGACTCCTGATGCTAATCCATCAGCCCAGCTCCGACCCAATAACACGATAGTTAAACCTCCAGAATCTACCACAAAAGACTTTAATGTAAAAAGATCTAAGAAAGAGGAAACTCCTAAGTTTCTAAAGGGACCTTCAAAAAAACTAGATAAAAGAGCAAAATCATGGTTTATAGGAACTCTTATGATACTCTCTCTTGCAATATTAGCATGCTCTGTTACATTGGTTCTATTTTGCATAAAAGAGATGCCTATGCCCAAATTTATTCAACCGGCAATTGACTATTTATACAAAATTGCACAAAATTACCTGTGAAGTCAATCAATTCTTAATTAATCTCAAAACAAGTGTTTAAAGAGAATTTCTTTAAAGCTATAGGTAGACTTGGTCTAAGACCCGTGCAAATAGTTGTCTTGAGTTTTGTTGTAGTTATTAGTCTCGGAACTCTTTTATTACTGCTGCCCCAATCCAGAAAGCCAGGCATAGACCTCAGTATAGTAAACGCCTTGTTTACAGCTGCTTCAGCAACGTGTGTTACAGGACTTACTGTGGTCAATATATCAAATACTTTTACGCTTTTTGGTCAACTCATTATTCTAGCTCTTATTCAAATCGGTGGGCTTGGCCTGATGACTATGGTTGGCTTTTTCTCTATTATTCTGAGGAATATGAGTCTGAATGAAAGTCTGATTATGCGAGATACCCTCAATTATGAGACTCTTGACAAAATAGGTCATATGCTGCTATCAATTCTCCTTATCACATTCACAATAGAGCTTATAGGAGCAATATCACTATATCTATTTTGGATTGAAGATTTTGCAAGTGCTAAGAAAACTCTTTATTTCTCTGTATTTCATGCAGTTTCTGCGTTCTGCAATGCAGGATTCTCTTTGTTTCAGAATAGTTTTACAAATTATAGTAAGTCCAGTGCTTTTAATCTTATAATTACATCTTTAATTATATTGGGCGGACTCGGTTTTATAGTCATTAACGATGTCATTAAAGTTATTAATCTTAAATTTAGAAAAGAACCAGCCCGATTAAAAGTACATACAAAACTAGTTCTAATTGTTAGTATTGTCTTAATAATTATTGGTACACTTATTCTATTCTTCTTTGAGAACAAGAGTTTGTTATGTTCATATTCAATTAAGGAGAAGTTGATGATATCCTATTTTCAGTCTATAACAGCAAGAACTGCAGGATTTAATACTATAAATGTTTGTGGACTGGCGAATGCGTCTTGTCTTATTCTTATGATTCTTATGTTCATAGGAGCTTCTCCAGGATCTACAGGAGGGGGAATTAAAACAAGCACGTTTGGAATCGCAATAGTAAGTTTGCGATCGTTTATTCAAGGACGGCAAAGAATAGAGATATTCAAGAGAACTCTGCCCAGACGTTCTTTAAACAAAGTATTCGGAATTATATTTGTTTCTGCTATATTTATTACAGTGTGTGTTATAATACTGCTCCTTACGGAAAAAGCAAGTTTTATGGACATCTTGTTTGAGGAAATGTCTGCATTTGGCACAGTAGGCCTTTCAAGGGGAATAACGTCCAGTCTGAGTACACCGGGTAAATTAGTAATTACAATTACAATGCTCACAGGCAGGATTGGTCCTCTGGCTATGGCTCTGGCACTTACAGGAAAGAGAAGCAATGCTATATATGCATACCCTGAGGAAGAAGTAATTATTGGATAATTAGAGGGAGAAAAACAATGACAAAATTCGCAGTAATAGGACTTGGGATGTTTGGCTATAGGGTTGCAGTTACACTTGCTGAGAGAAACGCAGAAGTAATTGCTGTTGATAAAGATTCCAGAAAGGTAGAAGATATAAAGGATAAAGTAACATTGGCTGTAAGAATGGATTCTTCAATTGAAGAAAACTTAGTTGCGCAGGGAATAAATAGAGTTGATAGTGTATTGGTTTGTATCGGTGAAAATTTCGAGGCAAATCTACTTACAACCGTCCTGCTAAAAAAACTCGGTGTAAAGCAGGTAATAGCCAGGGCTGCGAACGATATACAATCACAAATATTAAAACTGGTTGGTGCTGATAGGATTGTCTCACCTGAAGATGATATGGGAAGAAGAATTGCACAAAACCTGCTTATGTCGAGCATCCTGGATTACATTCCTCTCACAAACGGTCACAGCCTGGTTCAAATCAAAACCCCATCAAGTTTTCTACATAAAAAGTTGCGTGATCTACATCTAAGAGA
>CAZMXO010000072.1:0-5531 GCA_964570265.1 uncultured bacterium | reverse complement strand
AGAAACAACTGCCAAGATATTAATTGATGAAGCAGACTATTTTCATGAAATAACCGAAGAAGATTGGTTTGTATATAAACCACCAAAAAAGACGAAGTAAGAATGGAGTCGTTTTGATGAGTAATCATTTTCCCCGTATTCTGGCAGGCGTATATTTTCTATTTTTTATAGTTCTTGCTATTTCTCCTGTTTCGAGAGAAGTCTGGATAGCTGAAATGATACCAGTGGTAGCAATATTTATGTTGTTGGTATTTACATATAGAAAGTTCCGTTTTAGTAATTTTGCCTATGGTTTGTTATCTATCTGGATATTTTGGCATACGGTCGGTGGGCACTATACGTTTGCTAATGTACCATTTGGATGGGTCACTGAAATGCTTGGCACAGGGAGAAATCATTTTGACCGTATCGGGCATTTTGTTATCGGATTTTACGCTTATGGTATGGCGGAGTGGCTGTTGAGAAAAGAACATTGTGGACTCAAATTGGCAATGATTTTTAGTTTGTTTTTTATAATGAGTGTGGCTGCAGGATATGAGATTATCGAGTGGTGGTATGCTGTCGTTGAAGGAGGAAGTTCAGGGATAGAGTTTCTAGGGTCGCAAGGAGACATATGGGACGCTCAAAAGGATATGTTATCGGATACGTTGGGGGCGATTACATCGCTGATAATGTTTTATTTTATCCGACCGGATAAGAAGGTAGCATTTAAATGAAAGCGGTATGTAACGTTTTAGATACTGGACTTAAGGATTATATGGAAGCATATAATCTTCAAAAAGAGTTATTGGTTAAAAGAATTAAAAATGAGATTCCTGATACACTTATTTTAACAGAACATACTCCTACGTTTACAATAGGCAGAAAAGGCGGCAGGGAAAATCTTCTTGTTAATGAGGAGATTCTAGAAAAAAACGGAATAAAAGTTTACGAGATAGATAGGGGAGGGGATGTTACTTATCATGGGCCCGGTCAGATAGTAGGTTATCCGATTATAAATCTTTCGGAATGGAACAAGGATATACATCTTTATTTGAGGAGTTTGGAAGAGGTGATAATTAGATTTTTATCGCATTTCAAAATAACGGCCGGCAGAATAAATGATTACACGGGTGTTTGGGTAGGAAATGAAAAGATTGCAGCAATAGGTATTGGCGTGAGCAAATGGACAACTTTTCACGGGTTTTGTATAAATATTAATCCGAACAAAAAACATTTTAGGATGATAACTCCGTGTGGTATAAGAGATAAAAAAATAACGTCTCTTGATGAATTAACAGGAGAGACAACTGATATGCGCAAAGCGAAACAAGTTCTTGTTACTGAATTCGGGAATTGTTTTGATAGAAGGATAAGATATGCGTAAAAGATTACCCGACTGGCTCAAAAAAAGAATACCGGATATAAAGGCAACGGAAGAGACAAAAAATATTCTTGAAAGGCTGAATTTAAATACTGTGTGTGAAAGCGCAAAGTGTCCGAATATAGGCGAATGTTTTTCTCGTCATACGGCGACTTTTATGATACTCGGCGACATCTGCACACGAAACTGCCGTTTTTGCGCGGTAAAACACGGTGTGCCATTAACGGTTGATAATGATGAACCGAGAAGATTATCCGTGGCAGTTTCACAATTAGGTTTAAAACATGTTGTTATAACTTCTGTAACCAGAGATGATCTCAAAGACTATGGAGCCGGACAATTCGCAGATGTTGTGAATGAAATTAGAAAACATAACAAAGACACTAGTATAGAGATTCTTACCCCTGATTTTAAAGGGGATATAAATTGTATAGATCATGTTGTTAAATCAAGGCCTGATGTATTTGGACATAATGTTGAAACTGCTCCCGGATTATATCAAAAGGTCAGACAGAAAGCGGATTACAACACATCTTTGCATTTACTTGAAGTTGTAAAGAAAATGGATCCCGAAATAATAACCAAATCAGGTATAATGGTTGGGCTAGGGGAAAGCAAAGAAGAAGTTTTAAAGATTATGGATGATCTGAGAGATGTAGATTGCGATTTATTAACGCTCGGTCAATATTTATCTCCGTCACAAAATCACTTTCCTGTTAAAGAATTTATTACACCTGAAATATTTGAGGAATACAAAAAACTTGCAGAAGATAAAGGTTTTTTTATTGCTTCAGGTCCTTTTGTCAGAAGTTCATATAAAGCGGATGAGCTGTTTGCATCTGCAAAACAGAGTGGGAAATTTTGTAATAATTTAAAGGAGAAATAGTAATATGGATTTTATTTTACCGGAGCTCGGAGAGGGGATTGACGAAGCAACGGTTTCCTTTTGGATGTGCGAAAAAGGGGACAAAGTAAATAAAGATGATGATGTAATTGAGATGCTAACGGATAAGGCTACGTTTAATGTTCCTGCGCCGGTATCCGGCGTTTTGAAGGATATCCTTGTCAAAGAAGGAGATGTAGTAAAAGTTGGACAGAAAATAGCGGAGATAGGAGAATAAAATGCAAAAATTATCTGATAGAATAACAAGTATAAAACCGTCAGCTACGTTAGCCATAACTGCCAAAATAAAGGCATTACGCGCGCAAGGGATAGACGTAATTGGTTTTGGCGCGGGAGAGCCTGATTTTGATACTCCTGAATATATTAAGAATGCAGCTATCTCTTCAATAAAGAATGGCTTCACAAAATATACACCTGCATCGGGAACTTTGGAACTTAAAAAGGCGATTTGTGATAAGTTCAAAAATGATAACGGGCTGGATTATTCGCCGGAACAAGTTATTGTTTCATGCGGAGCAAAGCATTCTCTTTATAACCTAATTCAGGTTATGTGTAATCCTGACGATGAGGTTATTATCCCAATACCTTATTGGGTCAGCTATCCTGATATGGCAAAGCTTGCCGGCGCAAAACCTGTTTTCATACAAGGCGTTGAAAAGAATGCTTTTAAAATCGTACCTGATGAATTGGAGAATGCTATAACCGAGAAAACAAAAATTCTGATTATCAACAGCCCCTCAAATCCATGTGGAACCGTGTACTCAAAGGATGAGTTGATGGAGATCGCAGATATTGCCTGTAAACGTGATATTTTTGTAATTTCAGATGAGATATATGAGGAAATAATCTATGACGGGCTAAGACATATTAGTATAGCATCTTTGAACAGTGATATTAAAGAACGAACCATAGTAGTAAACGGGGTTTCAAAAACCTATTCAATGACAGGGTGGAGAATCGGCTATGCGGCAGGAGATGCAGACATAATAAAAGCGGCAGGCAAGCTTCAAAGCCAGAGTACATCCAATCCGACATCCATTTCTCAGAAAGCAGCTTTAACTGCTATACAGGAAAAAACGAATGATGTTGCCAACATGGTGAACGAGTTTGGGAAAAGGCGTGATTATATCGTAGGAAGATTAAACGATATAGACAATATCTCATGCCAGAAGCCAAAAGGGGCTTTTTATGTATTTTCGAATATATCTGCATATTATGGAAAAGAGCATGATGGCAACAGAATAAATACAGACATAGATTTATGCAATTTTCTTCTGGACGTTGCCAAAGTTGGCGTTATCCCCGGATCTGCCTTCGGCTCTCCACATCACATCAGAATGTCATATGCTACATCAATGGGGAGCATAAAAGAAGGTATGAATAGAATGGAATCTGCACTGAAAGAATTGAGATAAACAGCCAGTCTGTTTATTTGATTTGCCATGCTGATTGTGATATCGTAACATCAAAGTTGAATTGATGGAGACTGGAATGAAAAAGGTTGGGGTTGGGCTTATAGGATTTGGGACAATAGGAACCGGTCTTATAAAAATAATTCAAAAAGAAAAACAGACAGAGTTAAAATATGTAGTGGATTTAGATATCACAACGCATAGATCCGTGAAGGTTAATAAAACTTTACTTACTACTGATGTGAATAAGGTGCTGAATGACCCGTCGGTTGATGTAATTGTAGAATTAATGGGAGGCATACAGCCTGCAAAGAAGTTTATACTTACGGCATTAAAGAATAAAAAACATGTTGTAACTGCTAATAAAGCGCTTCTTGCGACTCATGGTAATGAGATATTTCAGACGGCAAAAGATAACAATGTGTATGTAAAATTTGAAGCAAGTGTCGCAGGGGGCATTCCTATTATAAAAGCTGTCAGAGACAGTTTCCGTTCATCAGATATAACATCTGTTTTGGGAATAGTTAATGGAACATCTAATTTTATACTTAGCAGGATGTCTCTGGATGGTCAGACTTTCTCCGCGGCATTAAAAGATGCTCAAGGTTTAGGGTATTCGGAAGCTGACGCATCTCTTGATATAGACGGTGTTGATTCTGCTCATAAAATAGCGATTCTTAGCTCTATTATTTATAGAACAAGGGTTGATATGGGGCACATTTATGTAGAGGGGATCAGGCATATAACTTTAGAGGATATTCAATACGCTGAAGAATTAGGATATGTAATTAAACCGCTAGCCATAGCAAATAGAGAAGAAAACAAGTTGGATGTTCGTGTGCATCCCGTTCTGATTTCCAAGGAACATTTACTTTCTTCTGTGTCCGATGTGTATAATGCTATATATTTACGTGGCGACAGTATCGGAGAGATGATGTTCTATGGACTTGGGGCAGGACAGATGCCAACAGCCAATGCTGTTTACTCAGATATTATTGACATTGTTGGAAAGATGAGCGCAAAAAGCAATGTAATGGATGATTATTCCTTTGCCAATCGTTTAGATATTAAAGAAACATCAGAGAATAAATTAAGGTATTATATTAGATTCTCAGCAGTAGATAAACCGGGTGTTCTTGCGAAAATTTCCGGCATATTGGGCAGGAGTAAAATTAGTATAGCTTCAGTGATCCAAAAGGATAGAAAACAAAGCGGCGCTGTTCCAATTATCATGATGACTCATGAAGCAGAGGAAAAGGATATTTACTCAGCAATAAGAGAGATTGATAGATTGGACATTATTAAGAGAAAAAGCGTGATCATACGAGTTGAAGATTAATGCTCGAATACATCATATCAACAGACCAAACGATTTTCTTGTTTATCAATCAGAATCTCTGGAATTCGTATACTGGGTTTGCAATGCTTATATTGACGCATTTAGGCAGCGGCTATTTTCTATTGCCGCTTATCATAACAGGTCTATTAATCTTTGACAGAAAAAAGGCTTTAAAAGTGATTATTATATCAATAATTGCTATTCTTTTTGGAGGAATAATCATTCACATCCTAAAGGAGCTTATTCAGAGACCAAGACCATTGGCTGAGCCATTGTTCGAGGCTATAAACATAAACGTGTGTGGACGAGGACTGTGTGGAAAAAACTCCTTTCCATCAGGACATTCCCAAGCTGCTTTCTCAATAGCTGCAGTGTTATCTGGCTATTATAAAAAACGATGGCTATTATTCTATTTATTGGCTGGTCTGGCTGCCTTCTCCAGAGTCTATATAGGAGTGCATTATCCATTTGATATAATTGCAGGCAGTATGATCGGTTATCTATCGGCCAAAC
>CAZMXO010000071.1:0-5572 GCA_964570265.1 uncultured bacterium | reverse complement strand
GAATAACAAACCATGCCGGACCCAATATCGTCTGTTTATATTTGGAGACAAAATCTCGCCTTACTAAAAGAAATAACAAATCCCGATAATGCAATAAGCCCTGCCAGTCAATGCGAAACCAATTACGATTTGGCTGAATTACAATTTCGTAACCATCCGGCTGATAAGTTGTTGTCGTAGTTTTGAGTTTCATTAATTCCTAATCTTATTCAGTATACTATAAATTTTAAATTTAAACCTCTGAACCAATATTTATCATACCATAGTCTGCGAATTATTAAATATTCAGTATATTTTATTTCTCATAAAGCATCAAATCTATATTCCCAACGAAGCCTTTGTATTGTTTTGAGATTTTGGTTTTAAGGTTTTTCTCAAATATTCTCTTAACTTCCGGGTTTGGGACAGCGACGTAACTCGAGTTTTGTATAAGCCATATACGTCTCTTTAAATTCATTATTCTTGATAATGTTTCAGGAAGGGCATTTCGCAGGATGCCATGTCTTTTTAAACCTGTTTTGTCATAATAATCAAATGCAAATCCTGCGTATGGGGGATCGTAGCAAATGATATCATCCAGCATGGAATTTTCACTTATAAATAATGCGGCGCTTCTCCAGTTTTCTTTTACAAAATCCCGAGAGTAATAAATCCTCAGGGATGCAAGATTTAGGAGTACTATGGAGATGACAGCAAGCATGGATATGCTTTTCTTTGGAATTTTGGTGATGGCATGGGCAATTAATAGATATAAAACAGGTGATAGAAATATTAAGTGCTTTGATTGAAATTGCGTTGTTCGGAATGGAGATAAAATCGTTATAATTATAGGAATTACAATCAATAGTATAAGTAAATAAATGTTTTTGTTATGTCTGTCATAAAAAACACCCATGGTAATAATAACTGTAAATAGAATAAAAATCAGAATAGCAGTAAGTCCGCTTTGTAAAAGGAAATAGCCAAAAACAAATTGCGGAAGCATTATTGTAATACTGCTCAGTTCAAACGGCTTTAGGATATTTACTATGTCAGCTTTTCTGCTGAATAAGACTAATATCTCAGGAACAAAAGCTAAACATGTTACTATTGCTGTTGATAAGATAATTTTTACACTGCTTTTAGCGGATTTGGAAAACCAGACAGCGATTAGGTATTCACCTATAATAAAAAAGGCGCTGTATACATAAGTGTAGAGAGCAATGATATTCACAACGGTAAACCATATCCACATTTTTACATTAGAAGTTCTTAAGGCGGAGACAAGAATTAAGAGAGACAACATGCATAGAAGTGTAATAAGCGCATATAATCTCGTCTCCTGAGCATAATATATTTGATATGAAGAAATAGAAGTTATAAGACTTGCAATAATCCCTATTTTTGCAGAGAATAGGTTTTTGCCGATTAAGTATACTATCCAGATAGTTATTATGCTGAATAATGCCGATGGCAGACGCATATACCATTCTGTAGTGCCGAGCGTTGTCCAGAAATGCAAAAGTAAATAGTAAAACGGCGGATGTATGTCTGCTTTTATTATTTGTGAAAGCATTTCAAACAAAGGCAGTTTTGTAATATATGCACTATATGCTTCGTCAAGCCAGAGGCTCTTGAAGCCAAGCTTATACAAGCGGAGAAAGGTGCCGAATATAAGGACTGTAATCAGTGATGAGTTACGAGTTATGAGTGATGAGCGATTACTCATTATTTGTCACTTCTTTTTTCTTTAAAACTATCCATATCATCCAGAGAGAAACAGCGGTTAGTATGCTTCGGAAGATACCTATAAACTTATGCGCTGAGAAAAACTTGTTTATAATTACGATAGGGGGGGTAAGGGTTATTATGAATTCGGGGTTTATCGGAGCAAAAAGAAAAGTGGTATTGACTTTGCCCAACTGGCATACATAAACAAAAAAGCATACAGTTTGCACGGCAAAAAGTTTTACCAACCGTTTATCATCCTTTATGCAAAGAGCAATGTATGGCACGAGCCAGGCAAAGAATTGAAGATGAAAATAGCATGTTGCGAAAAGCCATAGGTGAAAACACAGTAGGTATTTTATCAGTGAATCTACTTTCTCATCTCGATGCTGGAGCTGATGCAGAATTAACAGAACATATCCGACGATAAATACATAAACTGTATTATGAATCCCAAGCGGAAAATTCATGCTTAATAGGTAATCTACATAGCTTGCATTGGCAAGCTGTGTTACTGCGCCTAATTTACCTGCAAATATTCTCGGGAGATTCGCCAGTATAAAGGGAAGTAATGTAATTGACGCATATTTAATTCTATCTATGAATTTATCAGATAGTGAAATAATAAAGAAAGGAACCAATAGGATAGGATAAGCTCTGAGGGCGATAGCAATGCCTAATAAGATGGAAGCAGATATCTTTTTCTCCCTTTTTATAAAGTACAGCGAAAGAAGTATGAAGAATATTACAATTATCTCATAGCGGCCGAATATGTAAGTGATGAAAATAATAACAGGGTTTAACATCCAGAATTTAAACGCCGTAATGCCCCAATTTTTATTCTTACTTATTTTAAGAAGCAGAAAAGCGCAGCCAATTCCAAATAATAGATAGGGTATCTTCATCCAGAATAATGTCCACAGTGCCATTGGATCGCTTATAAAATTAAAGTATGTATTAAACATTGCTCTAATTTCTTCTGTATTTATGGGATGTGTACTTGGGCACCATTGTACATTCCATAGGCGGCTCATATATGGCATAAAAGGATAAAGAATAATGAGAAACAGAGCGTGCAGATAGTTCATCAATATCTGAGATGCAGGCATAAGAAAATCTTGCTTAAAGGCTATGAGATATGCTCTGTGATATGGCCAGAGAAGGTCGCATGAAGCGGTAAAGGGCATAAGGAACAGGCGAATAAAAAGACCTATTAGAAAATATTTCTTTATCTCTGAACTTGTTTTAGCTTTATCAGACATGTTTGAAGTTTTTCCTTAAAAAGATCAATGACACTAATAAAAACAATATTTCAGGAATAAGCGTCCATAATCTGGATACCAATGCGATCATTATAGCAAATGATGCAGGTATGTACATAGTCAATAGAACGGATAGCACTCCCTCCTTCACTCCCAATCCGCCGGGAGTAACAAAGGATAAGAAGCCTATTAGATAACTTAACATGTACATTCCGCTTATCGGCAGAATTAGTGCAAGACTTATAGGATATACGGAACGCAATAAAAAGAAAAATCCAATGCATTGAGCAAAACATATACAGATATGAAATAATAAAATAAGTAGAAGCTGTGTGTATTTTAAATTCAAGGGCATAATTTGTCTTTTAGTAATCTTGGATATTAGCTTTAAGGCATATTGTATTACGGATGGATGCATCAATATGATGCAGGATAAAAGAATTAAAAATAATATATCCAGTCTCAGAAAGCTTCTTAGGTTTATTTTTGAGTATACGACCAACAGAGCAATAGAAATAGCTGCAATTAATCCAATAATATTTTCCAGAGCTATAGAGAGAAGAATTTTCCCTTTCTTTATGCCAATTTTATTTCCTAAATATATTTTCCCCATTATTGGCCAAATCTTGCCGGGTATGAATCTGCTTATCTGAGAGACAGAGATTATGTATAGAGCTTGTTTGAATTTGATTGGTTCTCCTAAGAACTTGAGAAGTATGACCCATACAAAAACGGATATTATATACACAAATATTAATATTATTACAGAAATACCAATGTAATAATAATTAAGCTGAATAGATTTCAGGGGGAAGTTTTGAAGACTATTGTACAGGGTTTTTAACAAAAAGATTATGATTGCTGCGGAAATAATGCCGCCGATTATTAGGCTGATCTTATTTTTAGTGATCATAAATGCTTAACCGCAAATATTTTAAAACTCATTTTACGAATCATATTCTATTGGAATTAAATAATCAAGAATTTGTGAGATTTAATTTGTTTGACATACTGGCAGTTACTCTCTAAAATTTCTAAAGCCTGTTATCCTTGCGTATCCTGATGTGTTTAAGTTAAAGGCATCTTCTACAGCGCGTCCTAGCGCTAGATTATACAAAATAATTTATTGATTATTGACAACGATTTTAGTTAGTGATAATATTCACAGGATTTGTGAATATTATCACAAGGAATTAGATGGAAAACTATAAAATTCCAAAAAAATCCGTAGAAAGGTTATCCATATACAAGAGAATCTTGAAGGTAATAATGGATGCCGGTTTTACAACTGTTTCTTCTCGCGAGCTTGCGGAAAGAGCAGGGTTCAACTCCGCTCAAGTTAGAAAAGATCTTGTATATTTTGGTCAATTTGGAACTCCTGGTATGGGATACCAGGTGTCAATGCTTCACAGAGCAATTACGAGGATAATGGGTTTGCACAAAAAGATTCCTGTGGCATTAGCCGGTGCAGGTAATCTTGGACAGGCATTGTTATCTTATCCGGGATTCAAGGAACGCGGATTTGTAATAGAGTCTATTTTTGATAACGATCCTGAGAAAGTTGGGAAGATGAAAAATGGGATAAAAATACGAAATGAGAATAATAGCAGTAGTGAAATTAAAAGCAAGAAGATCAAGGTGGGAATTATTTCAACCCCTTCCTCCGCAGCGCAGTCCGTTGCAAACAAGTTGATTAAGGGAGGCATTAAAGGGATATTGAACTTTGCGCCAATAGAACTTAAAGTTCCTTCGGGAATAACTGTAGTTAATGTTGCTTTATGTGAAAAACTGGAAATGTTGTCCTATTATTTGTCAAAAAGGAAAATGCTATGAAAATCAGGGATATTGTCCGTATTTTAGGGGCTGAAATATTGTGTTGTGAAAATTGTCTTGGAAAAGAAGTTTCTGACTTCGCAGCAAGTGATCTTTTAAGTGACGTTCTGGCTTATGAAAAGGAAAATTATTTGCTTTTGACTGGGTTGACTTCTCAACAGGTCGTTCGGACAGCTGAAATAACAGGGGCTGTTGCCATTGTCTTTGTAAGAGGGAAGCTTCCTCCTCAGGAAGCAATCGGATTGGCAAAATCTCATAACATTCCCCTCATTATGACCGATAAATCAATGTTTGATTCCTGCAGAAAAATAACAGAGAAACTTAGTAAAGAAAAGAATAAATGAATATATATAATCATTCCAAAGAAAAATTGACACTGGCTAATGAGTTAATATATGAAATCAAGGTTAAGGAAGCAATGTCGAAAGACTTACTGCTTTTTAATAAAAATGCTACTTTCAGAGAAATTCAATTAGCACTCAAGAAGAAAAAAATTTCAGGGGTACCCATAGTTGACGCAAGAAAAAATCTTATAGGCATTGTAAGTATTGACGATATTATCACAGCTTTTGATAAAAATTACGTGGACAACAAAATTAGTGATTACATGACCAAAAGTGTAATCACTATTTCACAAACTTTTTCAGTAATTTCTGCGATTAACAGATTAGAAAAATTTAAGGTGGGAAGACTTCCTGTTACAGAATCTTCAAATAGCCAAAAAATCGTAGGCATAATAACTCTCAGTGATATCTTAAATAGATTGTTGG
>CAZMXO010000070.1:0-5595 GCA_964570265.1 uncultured bacterium | reverse complement strand
AGCTGTTTTTCTAAGCAAGTATCATCTTTTGCATGTATTTAAGAAAAATCTGGGATTAACGCCTTATGAATATATTCAGCGACTTAGAATAGATGATGCAAAACACCTTCTCAATACTACGAATAAAACCATTAGCGAAATCGCGTTTGAAGTCGGTTTTGAAAGTATAAGCCAATTCAACCACACATTCAAAAAAATCTCAAAAACCTCTCCTACCAAATATAAGATCAGAAAAGCCGTCTAGAATAATAAAAAACAATATATGCGTATATTTTAGCAACATATGCATTGCCTTAAATTATGTCTTATGATTTAATATCATTTAATAAAGATAAGCTGATGTTAAAGAAAAACATAAAAAATCTCAAGTGGTTTCGGCGTTATTATAAAATTAATTTGTAAAAAAGACAGGAAAGCATAGGCATGCTTAGTGGTTTATATATTCTTAGTACGGATTCCTTTCATAAAATCTATCGACAGTCTGAGCGTAATGAAATTAATAAACTGGTTGACGTCTACGCACCGCAGCAAACAAGCGAATCCGTAAAAACGAATCCGGCTGTTCTGCAGCAAATGGAGATTCTTTTCTCTGGCTGGGGCGCTCCTGTTCTGGACGAGAAGTTCCTCTCTGCCGCACCGAATTTAAAAGCTGTGTTCTATGGAGTCGGTTCAATTCGCGGTGCTGTGACGGATGCATTTTGGGAGCATGACATTCTGATTACCAGCGCTTATGACAGCACCGTCGGGATTGTATCGCTTGGCATGATAGGACGCCGTATATGTAAACTTCTCAAACCATTTGATCTTAAAATTATAGCCCATGATCCATTTGTAACATCGGAGTTGGCAGCGGGATTGGATGCGGAACTCTGTCCATTGGAAGAAATCTTTCAAAAGGCGGACGTATGGGAAAATACATGGTGGATGAATTAAAGAGTTACCTACAAGGCGAGAAACTGCGCTGGGATATTACCCGCGAACAGACGACAATCCTCGCATAAGAACAGGAGAAAATGACGATTTACACTGGATTGGTTTCAATTACATTTCGTCGACTTAATCCGCTGGAAATCGTAAGTCTGGTAGCGGAAAATGGTCTGACAGCAATAGAATGGGGCGGTGATATTCATGTGCCGCCCGGCAAGTTAAAATTAGCCCGCGATGTTTATAAGATGACCACGGATGCAGGATTAAAAGTTTCTTCTTATGGTTCTTACTATCGTGTAGGAGAAGAGAAGAAGGGTTCTTTTGCCGCAGTACTTGATACAGCCCGTGAATTACATGCTCCGATAATTCGTGTCTGGGCAGGAAAACACGGGTCAGTGAAAACTGATAAAAAATACAGAAACAAGATAATTCGTGAATCACGGAGAATTGCTGATATGGCTGACGCTGCAGGTATAATCATCTCCTATGAATTTCATGGAGGAACATTGGCCGATACTAATATTTCTGCTCGTATGCTTTTAGAAGAAGTTAACCATGACAAGATCAAAATTTACTGGCAGCCAATAGTTGGCAGTAAAGCGAATTATTGTCTTGCAGGATTAAAAAGCCTAATTCCGTGGGTTACTAATATCCACACATTCCACTGGGGACAATCCGGCGAACGTCGTCCCCTAATCGAGGGACAAGATGCATGGAAACGTTATCTCTCCGTTATTGCAGCAAGCAACCGCGATCATTTCCTGCTGCTTGAATTTGTTAAAGACGATGCTCCTGAAATGTTTTTACAGGATGCTACGACATTAAAAACATGGTTAGAACCGTATGAATCAGGCATATTGAGTTCAACAGGGATTTTTACGCCTAAAAGTTAAAAGGTGCGAAAAAGCGAAAAATCACTTGGGATAAAAAGCAATATATGCGCATATTTTAGCAACATATGCCTTGTTTTAAATTATGTTTTATGATTATGTAATCAACATAGAGAAACTGATGCTAAGGAAAAATATAGAAAATTCAATGAAAGAAAATAAAAAAGTAGCATTAATCACAGGTGGAGTAAGAGGAATAGGATTTGCAATAACAAATAAATTATCAAAAGAAGGTTTTTGTATCGCAATTGCGGATATTTGTCCAGTTGACACAGGAGCATGTATAGCCTCAAAACTGTCAAAGAGAAGCATGTTTATTAGGGCAGATATAAGTTTGGCTAAGGATAGGCAAAAGATTCTGAATAAAATCAAAGATAAATTTGGAAGAATAGATGTGCTCATTAATAATGCAGGAATTGCTCCAAAAACAAGGGCAGATATTTTGGAAGCATCAGAGGAAAGTTTTGACAAGGTTTTATCAGTAAATCTGAAAGGACCGTATTTCCTGACTCAAAAGATAGCAAACTATATGATATCCCTGCTTAAAGAAGAAAAAATCCAGAATCCTGTAATTATTAATATATCTTCAATGTCTGCATATACCTCTTCTCCAGCCAGGGGAGAATATTGTATATCTAAAGCTGGTGTAAGTATGATGACAAAATTATATGCAGATAGACTTTCAGGATATGGGATAAATGTATACGAGATAAGACCCGGCATAATTATGACAGATATGACAAAATCTGTTAAAGGGAAATATGATGAATTAATAGAAAAGGGTGTTACTCCATTAAAAAGATGGGGTTTACCGGCGGACATTTCTGCTGCTGTCTCGGCAATTGTGAGCGGAGCTTTCCCCTTTTCTACTGGAGAAGTTTTTAATATTGATGGTGGCTTCCATTTAAGGAGGTTATAGCTTTTAATATGGATAAAACATTTTTATCTTTAGAAAACGAACAAAAGATTCCGTGTTTTAAAGTCCATACTGTAATTATAGGAAGTGGTGCGGCTGGATTAAATTGTGCCGAGCGGCTTTTCAATATGGGGATAAAAGATGTTCTGGTTATCACTGATAAACTTGGAGGCGGAACGTCCAATAACTCAGGTTCAGATAAACAAACTTATTACAAAATGAGTATATTTGACAATGTTTCTGATAGCCCAATTGATATGGCACATGCGCTTTTTGATGGAGGCATGATGCATGGGGATACAGCATATATAGAGGCATTGTATTCGGTTCCTGCTTTTTATCATCTCGTAGAGAATGGAGTGCCTTTTCCTTTTAACAAATACGGGGCGTTTGTCGGTTATAAGACTGATCATGACCCGAAACAAAGAGCTACAAGCGCAGGTCCAAGGACTTCCATGTATATGTTCAGGACATCTCTACAAAAGATAAAACATCTTGGTGTCCCTATATTTGATAACATGATGGCTGTAAAGCTTATAACCGTGGAGAAAAATTCAAAGAAAGAAGTATGCGGTGTAATAGCTCTTGACCTAAAAGGACGATTTGGAAAGATAAATTCTCTAGTTGCTTTTTTATCTGAAAATATTGTAATGGCAACAGGCGGTCCCGGAGAACTATATGAGTTGAGCGTTTATCCCCAAGGACAAACCGGCTCGCACGGAATAGCTCTGAGAGAAGGAGCATTGGCATGTAATCTTACTGAATCACAATTCGGACTTGGCACAACTAAGTTCAGGTGGAATCTTTCAGGTACATATCAGCAGGTTATACCATCCTATTTTAGTATTGATGAAGGCATGAAAAAACATAATTTTTTAGCTGAGTATTTTCAGACTTTAGAGGATATGTGTTCAGCTATATTTTTGAAAGGCTACCAATGGCCGTTTAATGTAAAACATCTTGATAATTTCGGCTCCTCTTTAGTTGATATTGCTGTTGATGCTGAAATAAAAAAAGGAAGAAAAGTATATCTTGATTTTACAAGAAATCCATATTTAGATAATAAAATCTTTAATTTTCAAACTTTATCTAAAGAAGCATTCCATTATTTAAAGCGTTCAAATGCTCTCCAGAAAACCCCTTATGATAGATTAGAACATATGAATAGGGAAAGTATTGACATCTATGCTGAACATGGCATAGATTTAAGAAAACCAGTTGGAGTGGCAGTATGTTTTCAGCACAACAATGGAGGTTTGGCAGTAAATACATGGTGGGAGAGCAGTCTAGGACATTTATTTGTAATAGGAGAAGCTGCAGGAACCCATGGAATAAGACCGGGAGGAAGCGCGCTCAACTCGGGACAAGTTGGTGGAATAAGAGCGGCCCAGTATATTTCTAATGTTTACAAAGAGTTTTCAGATCCCAAAGAAAAAGAAACCTTAGCCATCAATGCTGTGAAACAGCTATATGAATTCATGGATAAGAGCAACGCTTCCTCGAAGATCTCTCTAAGACAGATGAAGAAGGACATTCAAAAACGCATGAGTAAAGTTGCTGCGTTTATGCGTTCAGAACCTGAGGTAAAACAGGCATTATCAGAAGCAAAAGAAATTCTTAACCAAATAAAGAATAATGGATTTAATACAAATACTAGCGAGCTCCCTCTTGCTTTTGAGGTTTATCATCTTGCTTTAACAAGTTTGTGTTTTTTGGAGTCCATCTCAGACTATATAGGAAATGGCGGAGGCAGCCGAGGATCTTTTGTAATAATTGATTCTCGTAGTAAAAGCAGAGTTAAGTGTAAAAAAGGAGAACTCTTTAAATACAGAGAGGAAGATATTCCCTTAAAAAATAAGATACAGTATATCAATTATAATAAAGACAAATTAAGTATATCTTGTGAGGACGTAAGACCTTTACCTGAAGATAATTCATGGTATGAAACCACATGGGTGGATTATAAGAAAAAGAGCATATTTAAATAGATAAGGAGCCGAACATAATGGATCCGTTTCTGATAGAGCAAATTAAAGAATCAAAGGTTATTGCTGTTGTCAGGGGAAGTTCTTCTGCGAAAGTTTTAAAAACAGTAAATGCCCTTAAGCAAGGCGGAGTGAATATAATAGAGATAACATTTACAATGGCAGATCCAATTGGAGTTATAAAACGTCTTTCATCTCAGAAAGACATTCTTCTGGGCGCAGGTACTGTCTTAGGGCTAAAGCAGGCAGAGGAGGCTGTTCAAAATGGCGCGAAGTTTATTGTGAGTCCATGTACAGTAAAAGAGGTCTTAAAATTCTGCCTGAATAATAATATCCTGTGTATGCCAGGAATATTTACTCCAACCGAAGCCTTTAATGCAATATCAGCAGGCGCAAAGATTCTTAAACTTTTTCCCGGGTCAGTTGTTGGGCCTGAATATATAAAAGCTTTAAAAGGTCCTTTTCCCGATATAGAAATAGTACCTACAGGCGGAGTGAGTTTATCCAATGCTAAAGATTGGTTCAAAGCAGGCGCAATAGCTGTGGGCATGGGCAGCAATCTTATTCCAAAAGAGGCAGTAGAAAAAGAAAATTATGCTGAAATTACAAAAAGAGCTAAAGACTTTGTGAAAGAGATTAAAAATATTTAACAAAAGATAACAATGGAAAATTACATTACAATTAAGCAAAAAAAGGCTGTTTCGGATTTTTATAGATATTATCAAACACATGAAATCCCCCAAAATCTTACAGAGATCATTAAAAATAACTTTGAGATTGATATTACTTCCAAATACTATGACAAGATTATAAAAAATCCTATTATTGTTGCGCCAGGGCAAATTACAAGAACCCCATCACACGTTAATCTTATCTC
>CAZMXO010000069.1:0-5679 GCA_964570265.1 uncultured bacterium | reverse complement strand
CTAATCAAGTTGTTTATGCTGATACGGATTTATCAGATAGTGATCAAGAAAAAGTGAAGGAATATTATAAGTTAGCCAGACAGTATTACAAAGAAGGTAATTATAGAAGAACAATTACTGAATGCGGGCAAATACTTAAAATTGACACCTATAATGTTAACGCTCATAAGCTTATTAAGAAGGCTGGAGAGCGTTTAAAAAAAGAAGAGGTGAAGAAAACCGCGGAAAAGCAAAGAGCAGAAGAGAAAGCAGAGAAAGAAGCACAGAAGCAAGCAAAGCTTAAGAAGAAGAAAGAAGCAAGGGAGTTGGCAAGACAGCGAAAGGCAGAAGCAAAGGCGCAAATTGCCAAAGAGAAGGAGTTAGCTAAAGAAGCGGAGCGTGCTGAGCAGGCGCGATTAGAGGTACAAAAACAGGCAGAAAAAGATCGTGAATTAAAGGAAGAAGCGCAAATTCGTTTACAGAGGGAGAAGGAAGAAGTCTTAGAAGAACAACGCAGAAATGAAGCGCGGATAGAGAAAGAAGCACAGAAGCAAGCAAAGCTTAAGAAGAAGGAAGAAGCAAGGGAGTTGGCAAGACAGCGAAAGGCAGAAGCAAAGGCGCAAATTGCCAAAGAGAAGGAGTTAGCTAAAGAAGAAGAGCGTGCTGAGCAGGCGCGATTAGAGGTGCAAAAGCAGGCAGAGAAAGATAGTGAGTTAAAAGAAGAAGCATTAGAAGAGCAGCGAAGAAGAGAAGAGAATATAGAAGAGCAAGCTAGGAAACAGAAGCAAGAAAAGCTGGATGAATTATTAGGCGCTGCAAAGGATATGTATTCAGAGGGGAGATATGACGCAGCAATAGCGCAATGCGGTGAAATTCTCAAAATTGATGTAGACAACAGGTCTGCGCAGAAACTAATTGCAAAGTCGAAAAAGCGGATTCAAATTGTTAAAGAGAAGGAGTTAGCTGAGAAGGAAAGGCTTGCTGAGCGGGTACGATTAGAGGCTCAGAAGCAGGTAGAAGAGGAGAATAAATTAAAAGAAGAAGCACAAATTCGTTTGCAGAGGGAGAATGAAGAAGTCTTAGAAGCGCAGCGCAAGAAGGAGGCTCAAGCGCAGAAGCAGGCAAAGCTTAAGAAGAAGGAAGAAGCAAGGGAATTGGCAAGACAGCGAAAAGCAGAAGCGAAGGCGCAAATTGTCAAAGAGAAGGAGTTAGCTAAAGAAGAAGAGCGTGCTGAGCGGGTGCGATTAGAAGCACAAAAGCAGGCAGAGCTTAAGAAAATTCAAGAAGCCGAGGAATTAGCAAGACAGAAAAAAATGGAAGACGAATCAGCAGCCAAGACATCAAAACTTGCAAAACAAAAAGCAGAAGAAGATACCAAAAAAGAATCAGCGTTAATAGCGCTTCAGAACAAGAAGATAGAAGAGCGCAAGCAAACAGAAAAAGAGAAGTTAGCGAATAAGATAGAAGCGCATTACATGGATGGTAAAAAGTTATACCGTAATGACGAATATTCTGTTGCAATAGATGAGTTCAAAGCAGTTCTTTCCCTTGATTCTGCGCATGAAGGAGCGAAGGAATACTTAAAAGCGTCAGAGGAGTCACTTAAAGAGCAGACAGTAAGGGACTCCGCTCGACAAATAATGGTTGCCAAAAAACAAATAGAGACAAAAGAGAACTTAAGGAAGAGGGATATACAAGATAGGATTACAGGCGCTAAGATAAAGCTAGACGCGGGGGAGTATGATGAAGCAATTAAAATGTTTGAAGAAATTCTTCCTGATATTTTAGATGAAAATCTTCAGAGAAGCGTAGAGATTTTGATGTCAAAGGTCAGGACAGAAAAAACTGTCAAGGAGGAAAAGGTTGCAAGAAAACGACTTCAGGCTATCTCTGATGAGAGAATGTTAGAGATTACTAAAGCACAGCTTCCGCCGGCTGAAGTAAGAAGGGTCAAAGAATTAGAACGTAAGCAAGAAAAAATAGACGCAGCTATGCAATTGAGAGATAAAGCGTCCAGCCTTGAAGTGCCGCTTATAAAATACAAGGATACAGATTTAAGAGATGTGGTACTATTCTTAATAGAGCAGACAGGCATAAATATTGTTGTTGATGAAGCAATATTTTCTGGTGGAGCGCCTGCTCCAGCGGCGGCTCCTGCAGCAGGAGAGGCTGAGGGCTGGGGCGGAGAAGCAGCGGCTCCTGCGGTAGCTGTTCAGCCCGCCGGTCCTGTGAATACGAAGGTAACATGTTTTCTACGGAATATGACTCTTTTAAGCGTGCTTGAGGCGATATTGAGGCCTAAAGGGCTGGATTATAAGTTTACAAAGGAATATATATGGGTGTCTACTAAGGACAGGATTATAAGACAGCCTCTTGAAGATCTGGAAACAAGAGTTTACACGTTGGAGTATGGAGCTTCAATGAATATACACCGCTTGACAGAAACGGGATTTGGAGGGGAAGATGATGATGATGCAACGCTTGGCTTAGGAGATGCGGAAGAAGGCGCTGATGGCGAAACTGCGACGGAAAGCGGCGAGAGCATAAAACGGCTTTTAGAAACACTGGTTCCTCAGCCGGAAGGTTCTAGTATCACTGTTCAAAGTGAGCTTAATAAGATTTTTGTTAAAAACACTCCTGAGAATTTGGATAAAACAGAGAAGATACTGGCTGAGCTCAGAACCCCTGTTCAGGTCTCCATAGAGGCGAGATATGTGTATGTGAGATTAGTGGAAGGGGAAGAAATAGGCATAGGTTTTCAAAATGTTGGAACGCAGTGGAGGGTAGGCGCACAAGAAAACAATATTATGGGCACCTCACAGAGATTGAACTGGGTAGAAGGAGATATTCTTGGGGGCATTACGACTCTTGGAACTACTGGTGCTGATTTAGCCTATCAAGCTGTTCTGAATAGAGTACAGTTTCAGACTTATCTGAAGGCGCTCCAGAGCAGAACGGATACCAATACTCTTTCAGCTCCAAAGTTGACAACTCTCAATAATAAGCCGGGGATTGTTAGATTTGTTGAGACAATAAATTATGTAGATGAGGTATCAAGCAGTAGTACAACTACAGATGGCATAACCACTACAAATTATGATTATACATTCACTGATAGAGACGTTGGCATGATATTGAATGTTACTCCGCAGGTGAATGTAGCTACGCAATGTGTTACTCTATTCTTACAGCCTGTGGTTAGCAATGTGGAAAGTTGGACAGCTTATGCACTTTCGACAGTAGGGACAACTGGAACGAATATTAATAGACCTAATTTTTACAGTAAAGACATAGAAACGTGGGTGACTGTTCATGACGGAGATACAATCGTTCTTGGCGGGTTTATGGAAGATAATGCAGGGAAAACTGTACATAAGGTGCCTTTTCTTTCGGATATTCCTCTATTGGGTAAGTTGTTTCAATACAAATCAAATAACCGGGACAAGAGGAAGCTTTTGATATTTGTAACAGTTAACATATTGAATGCCAGCGGGAATTCGCGGATTGCGCAGTAAGACACACTATAAATAAAATTTCCAATTTTCAGTTTTTAATCAATTATTAATTCTTTAATTCTTAGAATATTTACTAGCAATGAGTCAAAAAAAAACTTTATATCTTATAGACGGTAATTCGTATGCTTACAGGTCTTTTTACGCTATAAAGGATCTGAAGACTAAGAAAAATCTGCCAACAAATGCTGTGTATGGATTCACTGTAAGTCTTATGAAAATATTACGCAGGGAGAGATTAGATTATATTGGAATGGTTTTTGATCTTCCGGAACCTACTTTCAGACACAAGGAATTTGCTTCTTATAAAGCGAATCGTCCTAAAATGCCGGATGATCTGATTATACAGTTTCCAATCATTAAAGAAGTTATACGCGCTCTTAATATCCCTATCTTTGAGCTTGGAGGATATGAGGCGGATGATATTCTTGCTACCATTGCCAAAGAGGGCGAGAAGAATGGATTTGATGTATTTGTTATGAGCCCTGATAAGGACCTTCTACAGATTGTAACTGACAATATCAGAGTTGTACGTCCTATTAAAGGAGATACTGTTTTTAATAAGAACAAGGTTCGTGAAAAATATGGCGTTGAGCCTGAAAAACTAGTTGATATTGCGGCTCTTGGAGGGGACGTCTCCGATAATGTTCCGGGAGTTCCTGGAATTGGAGAAAAAACAGCCATGAAACTGATTAAGCAATTCGGTAATCTGGAAGGGGTTTTGAAAAATATAGATAAAATACCAAATGAAAAGATTAGGAAAAACTTGAGCCAGTTCTCTCAGCAGGCAAAATTAAGCAGAAAACTGGTTTGCTTGAAAGCAGATGTTCCTATTAAAATATGCTGGGATGATTGTGCTGCGAAAGTTTACAGTGTGGATTTTGATAAAAGCAAAGTTAACAGGCTTTTTGCAGAGTTGGGGTTTAATAAGTTAATCTTAACATAACTCACCCTAACCCTCTCTTGGAAAGAGAGGGAATGTTCCCATTCTCTGTCAAGAGAAGGGGCGAGGGGATGAGTTAGAAGAAATTAAAATAGGTATGTCAATGATAGTTGGTCTAACAGGTGGAATTGCTTCAGGGAAAGATACAGTAGCCTTAATGTTTGCTGATCTTGGCGCAGAGATAGTAGATGTAGATAAAATTGCAAATGACCTAATAAATGTCGAGATTGATAGGGATAATGTTACCGCAAGAATAGTTGGCTTTTTTGGCAAGGATATTCTTAATAACTTTGGTAGGGTTGATAAAAAAAGGTTAGCGGATATTGTTTTTAAAGATAGAAAGAAGCTGGAGCGTCTTAATTGCATAACGCATCCGGAAATTATCAAGATTATAAAAGAACAAATAGCTTCGCGGATTGCTTCTATAATTATTATTAACGCGCCTCTTATTGTAGAAGCAGAAGCTATCTCGCTTGTTGATAAGTTAATAGTAGTTTCTGTAAGTATGGAGAATCAGATAGCAAGATTGACGGCAAGAGCGTCTTTAACCGAGGAAGAAGCTTGCCGAAGAATAAATGCGCAATTGCCAATAAAAGAAAAGGAGAAATTTGCCGATTTTATAATTGATAACAATAATGGATTGGAAGAAACAGAAAAACAAGTCAAAAAAATATGGAAGGAGTTATGTGCATGAATAAACGTTTGAATGTTGTAGAACTTAAAAAGATGAGTGTTGAAAAAGTTCAGGAAATGGCTAAGGAACTTGAAATCAAAGATTATACTATCCTGCCTAAACAGGAACTGATTTTAAAAGTTACCAGAGAACATGCGAAAAAAAGCGGACATGTTTATGGAGAGGGGGTTCTTGAGGTCTTAAATGAAGGGTTTGGATTCTTGAGATCATCAGATTACAATTATCTTCCATGCCCTGATGATATTTATATCTCTCCGTCACAGATACGTCGTTTTAGTCTTCGTACAGGGGATGTGGTTTTAGGAGAGATCAGACCACCAAAGGAAAGCGAAAAATATTTTGCTTTACTTAAGATAGAAAAAGTGAATTCTGAAGACCCTGAGATTGCAAGGAAAAAGATTAAATTTGATCGTCTTACCCCGATTTTTCCACAACCGAGAATTGTGCTTGAGACAGATCCTGATGAAATATCTATGCGGGTCATGGATATTCTAGTTCCTATAGGAAAAGGACAAAGAGGATTAATAGTATCTCCTCCAAGGGCAGGGAAG
>CAZMXO010000068.1:0-5721 GCA_964570265.1 uncultured bacterium | reverse complement strand
ATTTTGACAACCTTCGCTCCAAACTTTTCCATTACAGTTTTTACTGCAGGATTGTTTAGCAATTTTTCATTCTGCTCTTCAACTTGTTGCTTTTTCTCGTTGTTTTTAAACGTATGGTTGTCTTTTTCCACAGGTACACATCTTACAGTTATATTATGCCCTAATACCTCCAATAATATCTCTTCAATAAATTTTCTCTCAGCTTCAACCTTTTCCAAAAACAATCTGGCATTTGGTCCAAATCCAATTTCCAACGTACTCATTTTTAGGTTTATAGGAGCTCCCTCCGATAAAAAGACTCCCAATATCATTTTTTGTTTTTTTAATGTGGAGATTATTTTTAACCACTTTTGTTTTACAATATCTATTGTTAAATCCTGTTGTTCTTGTTCGGGCATTTGTTCTTCATGCGGATGTGAAACCGGTTCTGCTTGAGCTGGTTTCTCTTGAACTGGTTTCTGCTGTTGAAGAGGACGGGAAATTGGCTCTGGAGAAGGCTCGGAAATAGAGTACACGCTTCCTGTCCCCAATTTTTTTTCTAATTCCGTTAATTTTTCTACAATTTCTCCCAACATAACAGGAGACATAGTATTAATTATTTTAATCATCGCAATTTCAAGAAAAGCTCTGGGGGTTCTTGTCGTTCTTATGTTCTTTTCAAGAGAAGAAGTAATCTCAAGTATCTGCCACAGCCGTCCTTTTTGAAACCTGTTTGCTTGATTTACCAATGTCTCTTTTGTATCCTGAGACACATCCACCAGACTTTCTCCCTGCTTACCAAGACTAATGAAAAACAAGTTCCGGAAATAGTTAATGAGCCCGTTTGCCACTTGTCCTATATCTCTTCCTTCGTTTACTAATTTATCAATCAGTATTAATAATTTAACAACATCCTTACGCAATATATTTTCAGCAAACTGAAAATATATGTCCTGGCTGACTAAGCCCAAAAGACTGTTTACAGTATCTACGGTAATTCCCTTATCGGGAGAGAAGGAAATTAATTGATCCAGCACACTCTGAGCATCCCGTATACTGCCATCTGCGTTTTTTGCTATTAAAAACAGGGCTTCATCGGTTACTTTGATTTTCTCGGATTTAACCATATGCTTCAGGTGTTCTACTAAGTCTTGTGTTTGTATTCTTTTAAATGAAAAGTGCTGACAGCGGGACAGAATAGTTAAAGGAATCTTATGAGGTTCTGTTGTTGCAAATATAAATTTAACATGTTCTGATGGTTCTTCTAATGTCTTAAGCAACGCATTAAACGCTTCAGGTGTGAGCATATGAACTTCATCTATTATGTAAACCCTGTATCTTCCCTGAGACGGCGTATATCTGACATTATCGCGTAAACTTCTAATTTCATCAATTCCTCTGTTAGATGCCCCGTCTATTTCAAGAACATCAATATTATTTCCTTCTGCGATTTCAAGACATATACTGCATTTGTTACAGGGGATTGCCTCTTTTACTTGATGACAATTAAGTACTTTAGCAAGTATTCTTGCTGTAGATGTTTTGCCAATACCTCTTGGTCCGCTAAAGAGATAAGCATGTGCCAGATGACCTGATGTTACAGCATTTGTTAAAGTCCTGGTTACATGTTCTTGTCCAATAACCTCAGAGAATTTACTTGGTCTCCATCTTCTTGCAAGCACTAAATACGACACGAAAAAACCTCCTTAATACATATAAACTCTGTCGCACACCATCCTTCGATCCCGCCCTTTGGCTAGTTATTCAACAACCAGCTCCAGCTAGATATACCCACAACACCCAAAAGCATTCACTTACCGCTGCTCCCTTCCGGGCCTGACGGGATTTGCAAGCTTTTGCCGCATGGGATCCAGCTCTCATCACTACTTGTTTAACACTCTTCCAAAAAACACATTGACCTCAAGAAGGAATTCAACCCTGCTGTAGCGGATTGCAGGTCTCTCCAAGTTTAACTCGGAAATCAGGGCACCGCTATCTCCCCATCTAGTGCGACAGAATTGAAATATCCTATAACTCTAATTATTTTAGCGCATTTGATATAGAGTAGCAAGATTCTTTTTTGCCTCGGAATGTGCAGGATAAATACGCAGAGTTTTTATCCATAATTCTCCGGCCTTTGGATAATTCTTTTGCTTGTAATATGTTAGGCCTAATCTGTTGTACGTGTCTGCCAGATACAAGCGGGCTTTTGTATAAGAAGGATTTAAGGTTAGTGCTTTTTGAAACTGTGTAGCGGCTGTATGAAACTGCTGTTTTTCTAAATATACAGCCCCCATGTTAAAATAGGCAGTAGAATAGGTTGGTGCGATTTCAACTGCTTTCTTGAAATGCAGCAGGGCATTGTCGTGCTTTCTCTCTGCTGCATACGCATTGCCAAGATTATTGTGAACCCTTGGCTCGTTTGATCTGAATTTTAGTATATAATTATATAGAGTAATTTCATCTTTCCAATGGCGGCTCTGAAAATTAGTAAACACTATCCCAACAATAATTATCAATGCAAGAAAAATATAACGGGCTATATTTAAAACATGTTGATACTTTACGTTTTTTATACGAGACGTCAGAAGACTTGAGATAATAAGGAACAAACCTATTGAAGGAAAGTATAGCCAGTGTTCCGTCACTTCCGCATTTAATTGCAGAGCGCTTTGATATGGAATAAGACCTATCATAAACCATATTGAGCCAAATAGAACAGGTTTTTTATTTTTAAAAATGATGACGAAAAGAATAAATACAAGAGGTGTGAGAATTGATAGTATGCCCATTGGCTGGAGAATTGAGGAAGGTATATGAAGTTCTCTCTGATAATGAAGGCTTATTGGGAACAATAGAAGTCTCAGGTACTCGGTAAAAGAACTGCTCATAACTAATAAAAGATGCGGTATATTTATATTTTGCTTGAATAAGAATACGCCAGTCTCATTTTTTAACAGAAACAGACGCACTAACCCATAAATTAACGAAATTGCAAAAAATATCAGATAATGCCGCAGTTTAATCTTTGGTTTAAAACAAAGTCCATACGCTGCAAGAAGCAAGATAAAAATTACAGCGTATTCTTTTGTAAGCAGAGCAAGTATATAGAAAACGGCAGCGAAAAACATATCCTTGAACTTGTTTTGATTACCGCATGTTATAAACAATAGTAGTGAGCTAAGTAAAAATAAGGCTGCTATCGGATCAGCTCTGCCTGAGATATATGTAACTGCTTCAGTATGAATTGGATGTACAACAAAGAGAAGAGATGTGAAGAGTGCTGTCTTTTCTTCCTTAAATAGAGTAAAAATTATTTTATAAAGTAGAATAGCGTTTACAATATGAAACATGAGATTTGTCAGATGATATCCAACAGGATTTCCTTTCCATATGCTGTAATCTATCAAAAATGAAAGCGAGACAATAGGCCTGTAAAAGGTTCCGCCCTCACCGGTTTTATGATGTAGGAATGATGTGAAAATATCCCCAATATGTTTCCAGTTTTTTATATAGGGATTTATGCTAATTAGACCAATATCATCCCATACAAAGTTGTTTTGGAAAGAGGTTAGATATGCAGCTATTCCGGCAAGAATAAGTACGAGAATATACTTGCGGTTATTCATTCCTATCCATATATCCTTGGAGAATGAGCTGGCTTGCAATCCTGTCGACTTTTTTCTTCTTTTTTCTGCCTTTTACATTTAAAGCAGTAAGGCTTCTTTGGGCAATAACGGTTGTTAATCTCTCATCCCAATATTTAATCGGAATATGTGCTGAAGAAGCCAGCACTTTTGAAAATTTCATTACCTTTTCTGCCTGCGGACCAAGCGTGCCGTTCATATTTTTAGGCAGTCCAACAACAACTTCTTCTATATATAACTGGTTTATCAGTTCGCATATCTCATCTATAGCCTGACCGTCGGATTCTCTGTGAATATTTTCACGTCCCTGCGCTGTTAAGCCCAGCTCATCACTTACAGACACGCCTATGCGTTTATCTCCAATATCCAATCCGAGTAATCTAGCCATTTATTACTTTTCGTATTATTTTAGGAACCTGTTTTAAAGCCTGAGCAAGCTTGGAGGCATCCTTTCCTCCTGCTTGCGCCATGTCCGGTCTGCCGCCGCCACTGCCGCCTGTAATTTGTGCAATCTCTTTAATAATCTTTCCGGCATGCAGACCTTTAGACACAAGATCGGGACTCACCGCTGTTATAAGGCATACTTTATTATCCTTTACAGAGCCAAGCACTATTACGGCTGAACCCAGCTTTGTCTTTAATGCGTCGGCAATGCTCCTCAATTCTTCATGCCCCATATTCTTCGGAGACGCAGAAACCAGTTTTATATTATTTATCGTAATGGCTTTTTTTATGAAATCATCTATGTTTGCCATTATCTGTTTGCTTTTAGATTTTTTGATTTGTTTTTCAAAATTTTTATGATCATTCATAAGTGTTTCTATTCTGCTTGGTATTTCAGATGGAGGCACACGTAAGATATGAGAGGTTTCTGTAAGAATTTTTTGTTCTTCTTTCATAATATTATATGCAGACTCACCGCATGCAGCTTCAATTCTTCTTACACCCGAAGCGATTGAACTCTCAGAGATTATTCTAAATAATCCTATTTCTCCTGTGTTCTTTACATGCGTTCCTCCACATAGTTCCATGCTGAAATCCCCCATCTGGACAACTCTTACAGTCTCGCCGTATTTTTCATTGAATAGGGCAATAGCTCCAAGTTCCTTAGCTTTCTTCATAGAGGTATTAAGTGTTTTTACCTCAACAAGTTCCATAATTTTTTGATTCACAATTTCCTCAATGCGGTTAAGCTGCTCACTGCTAATAGCCTTAAAATGGTTAAAGTCAAATCGCATTCTCTCATCTCCAACCCATGAGCCAGCCTGCTGGATATGCTCGCCAAGAACTTGGCGAAGCGCATATTGAAGAAGATGCGCAGAGCTGTGATGTCCCGCAATTCTCTTGCGTCTTGCTATATCAATAGACGCAACCACATTATCACCAACTTTAATTACGCCTTTAGAAATTTTCGTTTTGTGAATAAACGTGTTAGATATTTTATAAGTATCTTTTACCTGCATGTCGCAATCTTCTGTAGAAATGAAACCTGTGTCTCCGATCTGACCTCCGGATTCAGCGTAAAAACATGTTTTATCAAGTATTAGCTCAACATCGTCCTGCTGTTTTGCTTTACTGACTTCTTTGCCATCCTTTAGAATACATAATACCTGAGCTTTATCGACATTCTTGTCATATCCTGTAAACATAGTGGTTTTTTTGAAAGAAAGATTTTCTTTGCCGAAAGTTTTATCGCGTCTTGAATCAGCGCCGCGCTGCCTTTGTTTGTCCATTTCCACCTTGAATGTCTCTATATCTACTTCTAATCCCTGCTCTCTTGCCATTTCGCATGTAAGATCAATAGGAAAACCAAATGTATCGTATAGCCTAAACGCGTTCTCTCCGCCAATGAGTCTTTTTTTGTCCTTCTTAACGTCTTCAACAATTTCCCGAAACAGCTTTATTCCCTGCAGAAGTGTTTTCTGAAACCGTTCTTCCTCGCTCTTAAGTATAAGACTTATGTTCTCTCTTTGTGTCTCAAGTTCAGGGTATGCATCTTTCATAATATTTACAACGGAACCAACCAGTCTGTATAAAAACGGTTGATTAAGCTGAAGCATATTCCCTCTTCTTGACGCTCTTCTTATAAGCCGTC
>CAZMXO010000067.1:0-5751 GCA_964570265.1 uncultured bacterium | reverse complement strand
CTTCCAAAATATTTTTAGCAAGTGAACCCTTAAAATTATTTATGGTAAAGATATCATCACTATACGTCTTATCCGTTTTGGAATAAGTGATGTTGTTAATCAGGGTTGCAGCTTTTTCACTGTTTATAATATTAGATACACCCTTAATAAAACTCTCTGGGTTCACCTTAAAGTTGTTAAAAGTTTTCATTTGAAGATTTTGTAAAATTTTAACGATTGTTTTTCTCGTTAAATTTGTTTCTTTAGCAATTTCAGCAATAAGATCATATTTTAATAAACCAAGCAGAGAATCCACTTTTTCTGTAATGTTCTTTTTTCGCTCCATACTGTCACCAGCTTTCAGGCTGGTTTCATCAATTGTTTCCTTTTGTTCACCGGTTGTAATGTTCACTAAAACCTTTTTTACAGTCAGATTACTATCTATAGCTTGTACACTTTTTTTGATTATCTCATCACTATCAAAATCCACTTCGTAAACCGTTTTTACTTTTAGTTCTTTCCATAAAGCCTGAAATTCTTTTTTTGCAAAGTTTTCATTCGGTTTTAAAATGGCTTCATTAATATTGTTTGCTTTTTCATCTTCGGTTGCTTTGTAATTTGCTGTTGTGTGAATTTTTTGCATCAAATCAGAAATACACCCTTCAAAAGCTGTTAGTTTTTCAGGAACTTTAAATTTATCTTCAGCTATGTCTTTTATTAACGTATCTGTTATTTGATAATTATCATCAACATAACCTTTACTCTTAAAGTCAAAAATTAAATCCATTGCACTCTGGTTGTCAAAAACAAATTTTTCACCCTTATCATTCATAAGAACACGTTCAACCAGGACATCCGTGGTTAATTTAACGGGTCTCTCTGAAAGTGAATCAACAATTTCTTTTTGCAGTTCTTTTGCGAAAGTATCATAAGACTCACTGGCAATGACTGTCAGCTTGTTAATGTCAAAGAACTCACTTTCAAGCACAGACGTATCCATCCTTTCGCCGTGAGAGTTAACACAAATTCGCAAACCCCTACCGATTTCCTGTCTTTTACTGATTATGGATTGGCTGTGTTTTAAGGTGCATATTTGAAACACATTAGGATTATCCCAACCTTCACGAAGAGCAGAGTGAGAAAAAATAAACCGGGTTGGCTCATTAAAACCCAGCAATTTTTCCTTGTTTTTCATGATTAGGTCATAAGCGCTTTCATCATCGCTTCCGCCTTCACCTCTTTTCTCTTTTGAATCAACAAAATTTCCTTTTTTATCAATAGAAAAATACCCTTTGTGAATTTCTTCAACAGAATGTTTAACAAGATAGTCATTATATTCTTTATCAAATATTTCAAGCTGACTTATTGTATTGTTGTACTCCTCTTCAAAAATACGGGCATAATTACCCTTTTGATCCGGGGAAGAATAATCTCTATATTTAACAACTTCATCAATAAAAAAGAGCGATAAAACTTTTATTCCTTTTTGAAACATCAAGCGTTCTTTTTCTATGTGGGACCTTACGGTTTCCCTTATCTGAATACGCCGAACATGTTCTTCATCAACATCTCCCGTGGTTTGCCCCACCGTAAGTTCTACTCCATTTGTAAAGCTTACTTTATTTGTGAGACCATTAATCTCTTTAACAACAAAACCTTTATATTCTTGCAGATTATTTGAACAAACAAAAAGATCATCTTTTTCTGAAACTTTTATAATTCTTTTAACAAGACCAGTCTGCTGCTTTACTTCCAGCTCAATATAGGCTACAGGATAATGTTTTTTACTGATTTGGATTCTATCCAAAAATAGATAACTGTTAGTACCACTATTACCAACGACTTCAATTCCCTTAACATTAATCTTCTTCACCAGCTTTTGGTTGTAGGCATCAATAGCATCGAGACGATAAATTTTATTGAAGTCATTTTTATGAGTTGCAGAATATCTTAATGTGAAAAGTTGATCAAAAACTTTTTCAGTAAATATCTTCTCAGCCTTTTCACCAAAACGTTGAGGCTCATCAATAATTAAAATTGGCCTGGCTCTCTTAATAATATCAATGGGCCTTTCTGATTGAATGGCATCAAGTTTGTGATAAATTTTTCTGGATTCCTGACTTGTTGTAGCAAAAGCCTGATAGTTCATAATGATGACTTCAATATTGGAAGTATCTGCAAAACTCTTGATGTTTATCAGGTTAGATTTATTCTTAGTGTTGTAAATTGAAAAGCGAATTTTCTTGCCATATATTTCCTGGAAATGGTCAGCAGTAATTTCCAGGGATTTATGCACACCTTCTCGAATAGCAACAGACGGCACCATAATAATATATTTATTCCAACCGTAGAGTTTGTTCAGTTCATACATGGTTTTAGTATAAACATAGGTTTTTCCGGTACCAGTTTCCATCTCAATTGTAAAGTTAAGTCCGGCTAGTTTGCTAATGGGTCTTAACCCCTGTTCTTTTTGAATATCCTGGACATTCTTTAAAATATCCTCGTCTGCCAGCTCAAGTTTTTTGTTGGAAAATATTTCATCTATTACATCTTTTCTAAAAAGGGTTCCTTCCCCCTCGGTTCTTCTTGCAACAACTTCTTTTCTAAGCCCTTTGATTTGACCTTCAAAACATTTTACTACAGCCATTGCAGCATCAGTCTGATAACCCTGTTGTTTAAACTTTAGTTTCATAATCAAATCACCGTTACCCTTGTCTCTGAAGATAGCCGTTTAAATCGCTCTTCAACATTAATACGGTCTTTGTCATACCTAAAGCTGGCATCTTTAAATACAACTTTAAAAGGTTGAATCTTAGCAATTTCATCTACAACCTTAAAATCAATACTATCATCAAAGCAGGCAACCAAAGCATTGGTCTGAACAATATAAACAGTATTGCCATGAATCTTTTTTTCCTCAATTGGTAATGAAAGCTCCAAGCCCAGGTCGAGAATGACTTGTGTTAAAAGATCTTCGGGGATCCGGTCTTCTTTGATATTGCTCTGGAATGCTGAAAGCTGTTCCTGTTGCAGATCGTTGGGGTGATAAAAAACATCTTTCATGTTTGTTGAATTTGTTTTGTACACACGAAAACCGATATCAAGCTTAGAAGCATCAATAGTTTCTTCACCCAATTTTAGTTGCCGGCTATTTTCTTTAAACTCCGCAACAATCTTCTTTCCGGCTCTTTGTATTCTTTCCTTTCCTATATCTGAAATAGTTTTATATCCAGATTTGTAGGCTTCGCTTTTTTCATCTGTTCTTTCTGGAAGTTGTACCATTATAAATTTACGGTTACCACCGTCTTCAGCATTGAGCTGCATGACAGCATGAGCCGTGGTGGCTGAACCGGAAAAGAAATCGAGAATGATTAAATTCTTATCTCTAGTTGAGGTAATGAGTTTTTTTATTAGTTTTATGGGTTTAGGAAACTCCAATATCCCCTTTCCCCCCATTAACAACCTAAGTTCTTCTTCTCCATCCTCATTTGAACCCCAACCATCTTCAAAAAGATTGTTAATATTAAAATCTTTATATTTAGCGTCTTTGTTGCTCCCCAGTCTTGGTAATAAATCTTTTAATGTTTTATATCTTGGTTCTTTTACAATTCTTCTTAAATACAAATCTTGTGTAATATAAAGCTCTTTTTCTAAGGCAAACTTTATCATTAAATCTTGTTGATATCTCCAATTCCCTTCAATCACTAAATCTTCAGCCAAAACAGCGTCTCTAATAACTAAATCTGTATGTAAAATAAGGTTCATAGTATTGACAGATATCTTTGACCCCTTCTTTAAAACATAATTTTTTTCTTTGTATTTACTTATAATACCTGCTGGAATTTTTCTTATTTCACGTTTATTTGAAGCGTTAACACACGGATAAGTTTCCGTATCGGAATTTATCTCACCAATTAGTCCTTGGAAAGTATTAATAGATTTTGAATAAACAAGAACATATTCTTTAATATTTGTAATTGTATTAGACAAAAATGTTCCTTTCTTTTTCTTTTCCCATATTAAGTCTACAACAAAATTCTCCTCTCCAAAAATCTCATCACAAATCTTTCTTAAATTATGCACTTCGTTATCATCAATACTGATAAAAATAGCTCCGTCATCTTTCAGCAAATCTCTTGCGACAACCAACCTTTCGTACATCATAGACAACCAATCAGAATGAAACCTGCCGTTACTGTCTGTATTTTTAAACAGTTTTTCGCCCTCTTCATTTTCAGCACCAATCTCTTCACCATATTGCTCTTTACTCACTTTAAAATCATCTTTATAGATAAAGTCACTGCCCGTATTATAAGGAGGGTCAATATAAATCATTTTCACTTTACCCAGATAACTCTCCTGTAATACCTTTAGAACTTCAAAATTATCACCTTCAATATATAGGTTTTCTGTGGTATCAAAGTTGACACTTTCTGCCCTGCAAGGCCTAAGGGTATTAATAATAGGAGTATTAGCTTTCAACAGTGATGCTTTTTTACCCGGCCAATCCAGACGATAGCGTTCGTCACCTTCTTCTACCAGCTCTTTAGATAAAGTCTGTTTCAGCAAATCGAAATCAACTGCTTTTTTGATGTTACCCTTCTCATCCCTGATTTCTGTAATCACATTGGGAAACAGACTTGCAATTTGTTCGATGTTTTTATCTGTTAAGTCCGGTGTCTGCATTTTTAGTTTATCCATTATTTCACATCCTCTTTAATTTTTTTAAGCTGTGCCTTCTTCTCCAGTAAAAGCTTATTTGTTTCAACCTTGCGGTTAAATTGTTTTTCTTTATTAATTTTACCTTCTAACAAACTTATCTCCTTCTCCAAGGTCTTTATCTTGTTATCTATGGCAATAAGCTCTTTGAAATCACTTTTATTTACGGCTTCGCTACGTATAAATGCCTTAATGAGTTTTTGATAGACCTTTTCTAAACTTAACCCTGAAAAATCAAATAATATCTCTTCATTCCAGTCGGAAAAATAGTAGTTCTCAGCTTTACTGTTCTCTTTTAAGGTTATCCCGTAGGCAACAGACTCTTTGTGTACAAAACGATACAGTATTTGGTAGGGTATTGTTTTATCAATAACTTTCAGAACGTTCTTTGGGATGACCTGTTCTTTCAGTGATATTTCAAATATTTGAATTTCAGTTACTGTATCGGTTTTTGAAATACCGATGGTATCTTCTGCCAGTTTATATTTCCATGTGATTTTCTGTATTTTATCTGTAAACTCTTTTTGTAACTTTGAATTTAAAGCCGCTTTTTCATAAAACTTATTTTTGGCAATAAATTTATTAACATAGGCACTTTCGGGCAGATTCAGTCCATCATTCATAACTATTTAATCACCGCAAAAGTAATCAATTCAAAGTCTTCTAGTCCTTTAATGTTGTTCACTAGTGCGGTAGTCCCACCTATTGAAAAAAGACTATCCACATCGCTTTCATCTTTCACATCGAGAATTGATGCTATGGATGAATTTAACAAACCGGAATACTTTGCCATATTTTTTCCATCATCTGTTTCTTCATTAAAAAGATCATATACTTCTTTTAAAGGTTCAGTCTTACCTTTTGATAATATGCGAAGAGTATCGAGGGTGTTTTTAACATTTAGATGGTTGGATAATATTTGACCATCTTCTTTAATATAAACAAGATAAAAAGGATGAAGCTGGTTGGTGTTATCAATATTTACCTCATTGTTGATGTTCTTTAAAACAAAAATAACGCCTGGATCTATATTACGATCCGTGTCCTTTTTAC
>CAZMXO010000066.1:0-5809 GCA_964570265.1 uncultured bacterium | reverse complement strand
ATAATGAAAATGGCTATATATGAGATACTCTTTAGAGATGATATTCCTGATGTCGTATCCATTGATGAAGCGGTTGAACTGGCCAAGAAATATAGTACAGAGAATAGCGGAGGATTTGTTAACGGAATTCTTGACAAGATAAGAAAAGATAAAAGGGAAATATTAAAATCCATAAATGAATAGAAATAGAATTGAGAAAATAACTCTCTGGCTCAGCACAGCATTTTTGGTATTTCTCGTTCTATTTAGACCGTTAGTTTCCGGGATGAGCTATCCGTGGTCAAATACTGTATGCCAGATTGTTATTTTGCTAATTTTAACGGTCTGGATTGCCAAATGTATCTGGCTTGGTAGATTTAGTCTGGTTAAAACATCTTTATACTTTCCCATATTAAGTTTTGCGTTTTTTGTTGTTTTATCCTGTACATATTCAGTTAATCTTAACGCCAGTTTAAAGCAAGTCTATATTATCATTCCAAATATCTTACTGTGTTTTTTAGCCATAAATATTATTAAAAAAAAGAAACAAATTCTTATAATCGTAGCATGTCTTGCGCTAACAGCAACAGTTGTTTCTCTTTATGGTATTTATCAGTATTTCTGGGGATTCGAGGAGACAAGAGGCTGGATTCTTCAGCAGAATATGCAGTTCCCACCGGATTTTTTTTCTAGACTGGGTACAAATGAAACCTTTTCAACCTTTATTTACCCGAACGCATTGGCAGGCTATCTTTTGTTGATACTTCCTCTTTGTATTTCATTATTCCTTGTTTCTAGATATTTTTACAGGTTTTTGCTTAGTGTGGCGACAGCAAGCGTTGTTTTATGTCTTTATCTTACATATTCCAAGGGGGGATGGGGAATATTTTTAATATTGGCATTAGCACCAATTTTAATTTTGATGTACAGGAAATTTGGGAATAAAAAGAAGTTTTACATACTTTCAATATTAATGATAATTGGAATAATTGTACTCTCCGCGATGTTCTTAAAAATTACTGACAGAACTCATATGATTCGTGACACTTTAGGTTCTTTTAAAGTAAGATTAAATTACTGGAGGGCAAGCCCAGGCATGGTTGAAGATTTTCCATTTGGCAGTGGTATCGGCACGTTTGGAAATATTTATCCAAAGTACAAGATTCCTCAAGCAAGAGAGGTGCAGCTTGCGCACAATAATTTCATTCAACTTTGGACTGAAATAGGAATAATTGGCGTGTTAAGTTTTCTATTAATATGGGTTATGTTTTTTTGGAATTGGCGAAAGGCATTTCATATTGAGCGTCTAAAGATACTAAGTGCGGGCATATATATTGGATGTATTGCTTTCTTGATCCATAGTTTTGTTGATTTCGGCTTCTATGTGCCGGGGATATCCATGAATGTATGGCTGTTTATAGGAATGATAGAAGCCATAAAGATAAAAAACAAGAAACGGACAGAGGCATCCCTAAAGCTTTTGGGACACATAAGCGCAAAAATAATATTTTCTATATTTTTGGTTTTAGCCGTAATTGTAATATCTGCGATTTTAGTCAGACCGTCGATTGCGGAGATACATAGGGACAGAGCAATTGGTCACTTGAATAATAATAATTTTAAGTCTGCCGAGAAAGAGCTTGAGACGGCAATACGGTTTGATAAGACCAATAGCCAGTATTACTTTCTATTGGGGAAGACATTAGAGCAATCAGGAAGGTTTGATGGAGCAATAACCTGCTATAAAAAAGCAATAGAGCATAATAAATATATGCCGCATTACCGCTTTGCTTTGGGGAAACTTCTTATTATAAATGGAAAAGGGAACAAGTTTTGGATAGATGGCGGGATTAAAGAATTCGAAAAGGCGTTGGAATTATATCCCACAAAGCCCTTCTATTTGGAAAATCTTGCGTATGCATATAAACTTATGGGTAAAAATAAAGAGGCCGATAATTTGATGTTAAAGGCAGAACAGATGGGAAAAGCGCGTGAGTAATATGTATAAAAGACGCATTGAAAGATTAAGGAATGAGTTGGATAAGAAGCATGTTAAATTATTTATAATTACAGATATTCGCAACTGTTGCTACTTAACAGGCTTTACAGGTTCTGAAGGAGTAGTGCTCATTACTTCAACATTGGTTTATCTTATTGTGGATTTTCGTTATCTTGAACAGGCGCAGAAGGAAACGAAGAATGTAAAAATTCTCAAAAAAGAAAAAGCTTTACACGTATTGTTAGCGGATGTATTGAAGAAATACAAAAATGAAAAAGTTGCTTTTGAATCGGATTCAACAACATTCAGAGAGTATGAAGAAATAAAAAGTTCGTTACCAAATAATCGACTTATCCCAACATTAAATGTAGTAAAAATATTGAGAACAATTAAATATAGCGATGAAATTGCTTCAATAGAAAAAGCTGCGGAGATAACAGACAATGTTTTTAGACATATCTGCAATTTTATAAAACCTGATATGAAGGAAATGGACATAGCAACAGAGATTGAATATACCGCAAAGAAGAACGGTTCGCATTCTATGTCATTTGATACAATTGCAATCTCAGGGAATAAAAGCTCTCTGATTCATGGGTCGCCGTCAAATGCGTTGGTTAAAAAAGGGATTATGCTTATGGATTTCGGCGCAGGATTTTCAGGCTATAACTCGGATATGACAAGAACCATATTTATCGGAAAAGCAACAGCGAAGCAAAAAGAAATCTACAATATTGTTTTAGAAGCGCAACAAATTGCTATTGAGAGTGTAATCCCGGGAGTGAATGCGTCATATGTAGATAAGGCAGCGCGTAATTATATATCCGGTAAAGGATACGGCGAATATTTTGGACACAGCACCGGTCACGGTGTTGGATTGGATATACACGAGCTTCCAAATATATCAAGTGAAAGTGACGAAGTATTACAGCCCGATATGGTTTTTACAGTTGAGCCCGGTATATACATCCCTGAATGGGGCGGCATCAGGATAGAAGACATGGTGCAGGTAACAGACAATGGATATAAAATTATAACAAAGTCATCAAAAGAGATAATAGAAATTTAGGGAGGGAACAATGATATCAATAAATAATATTAAAAACGGTAATGTGATAAAACTGAATGGAGAGTTGTTTACAGTTATAAGTTTTCAGCATGTTAAGCCGGGTAAGGGCGGAGCGTTTGTCAGAACAAAATTTAGAAATTTTAAGACAGGCGCAGTGATAGACAAAACCTTCAGGGCTGGAGAGAGCGTGGAGGATGTTCGTATTGAGGAAAAGAAATTACAGTACATTTATAATTTAGGAGATGATTATTATTTCATGGATCTTGAGACGTATGAACAAATGCCAATAAACAAGACAATCATAGGAGAGGGAATAGAATTTCTCAAAGAGGAATGCGAGATAACAGGCATCTATTGCGAAAACAAACTTGTTAATATTGAAATGCCAAATTTTGTAAATTTAAAAATTACCGATACATCACCCGGCAAAAAGGGATATACGGCTTCAGGCGGGTCTAAGCCTGCAACTCTTGAGACAGGGGCGGTCATACAAATTCCTGCTTTTGTAAACCAAGGTGATGTGGTAAAAATTGACATAAGAAACAGAAAATATCTAGAAAGAGTTTAGCCCTTTTATTTTGACAAATATTAACTGAGGCAATATAATCCAGGGATAGTGTCAAATAAGACATGATACAACTGATTAGGATGAAGAGATTAAAATGAGCAAGAAAACAATGCCCCCAGTTACGCCAACAAAACAATGGAAGTTAGCGATTATCGGCGGCAGTGGGCGTATTGCCTGTGCGGTTGCCTGTGAATTGGTGCGTCATGTCTCTTTGCCACCGGGCGAAATAAAATTATTCGGCCGTTCTGCGGATAAAATTCAGCGCAATCTCCATTTGATTGATGCCGTGCGTCCTCCTGGGGAGAATAAAATCAAGGTCAATGGAACAGTGGAACTCAGCGAAGCGCTTGCACAGGCGGATATTGTTCTTTACAACGCCACCGCTGGTCTGAACAAAAGTGCCGGTTTTTCCGCATGGGGCATTGCCCAAGCCGGCCATATTTTACATATTGGCCAGGAAATTACCCGTCTTTGTCCTGAAGCCTGGTTTTTGGTAAATACCAATCCCACAGATGTGCCGCTTTTGGCAGTACACCTGCGTTTTGGACTGACCCGGATCGCTGGTCTCTGTAACGCTTCGGATATTTTTCAGAAAGTACTTGCGGCTTATCTGGGCTGCACGGAAAATGAAATTTCCATGGAAGAGTATGGGGTTAATCATGAAGTCTGGTATACAGATATTTTACGGAACCACCAGTCGATTTATGATCAATTGAGGCGTTCTCTACCAGTAGATTATGATCCCGCCAATCTTAAAAGTCAGTATCTAGAAAGTTTTCCGGAATGGCCGATGGCCTTCCGCAACAATATTGCCATCATGGCTGCAATCGGCTATCTCGGTGCGCCGGTCGGTGGCCCAGGTCGTTTCCGCGGACTTCCTGTGAGCGGCTTAATGATGAAACGACCGTCGGATGAGGATTATTTGCGGCTTTGGCGGGGAAATGTGACCACGGAAGAAATTTTAAAAGTTACCCGGCGTTGTGGAGGCGGTATACCGGTCTATATCAGTCAAGTAATTGCCGCGTTGGCCGGAGGGCAGCCGGGTCAATACTCCGTGCAGGTTCTGCAAAACTGTCGGCTGGATGATCAGAGAAAATCAATTTTGCTGCAAGCGAACTGTTCTATCGCTGACGGTACGATCACAATTCCAAAGGTCCAAACAACGGAATACCTTTCTGCGCTCATGGCTTCGCGCATTCGCCAAAACATTCTCGCTGCGCGCGCCCTGGCGGAACAGGACGGAAAACTAATGTGCCAAGCCTTGCTGGTATACCCGGAACGAGTTGAGATTGGTCTGGCGGAAAAAATTGTAGCCGAGCAGCAAACTGTCAAGCCATATATGCAACTGAGCTAGGGCATATCCAAGATAAAAAAAGATAGAGATATATAGTGGAATTTTTAAAAAATGACGAAAAAATTACTAAAAACAGGGGGATGAAGATAAATTTTATGGATCTAGGCAAGAATATCGACGGTTAGTAGAGATATTCTAATGAAAAATGTCTAGATATTTTTTACAATACCAATCCGGAGATAAGGAGGCGAATAATGAATATTAAAGAGTTAAAGGAAATTATTGCGATATTTCAAGAAGCAGACATAGAAGAACTTGAAATAGAGAGAGAGGATTCAAAAATCAGACTTAAGCGGAATACGGAGCCTGAAGTAAGGCATGTTGTGGCTCAGTCACAGTCACCGGCTGTTGCAGTGCAGCCAGAACCGAAAGATAAAGAAGAAGAGAAAAATGAAGGACTTGTTGAGATTAAAACTCCAATGGTTGGTACATTCTATAAAGCGCCGGCTCCGGATGCAGACCAATTTGTCGATATTGATGGAAAGGTGAGTGAGGATACAGTTGTATGTATAATTGAAGCAATGAAGTTGATGAATGAAATAAAGGCTGATGTCAAAGGACGGATAGTAAAGATACTTGTTGATAACGGACAGTCTGTGGAGTTTGGGCAGGCTTTGTTTCTAGTAAAACCGGAGTAGGAATTTTTAGGGATAGAGAATATGTTTTCCAAAATACTCATTGCGAATAGAGGCGAGATAGCTGTCAGGATTATAAGAGCATGTAAAGAGCTTGGCATAAAGACTGTTGCTGTTTATTCTGATGTAGATAGGGATTCTCTGCATGTACAGTATGCAGATGAGGCAATATGCATAGGTCCTGCATCTTCAAAGGATAGTTATC
>CAZMXO010000065.1:0-5838 GCA_964570265.1 uncultured bacterium | reverse complement strand
TCTGTATTAGATGAGCTGGGTAAAGTGGAGGGTCAGGTATATGAGCAAAAATCATATTACTCAAGTGCCCCTCTCTTATCAATAGAGAGAGTTGAGAAAGAATTGCTTCAACTGATGTTGGAAGATACAGATATTGTTAAAAAAGTGCGAAAATCTTTAGTTATGGAGGACTTCTTAAATGATGACTATCGTCAGATTGCAGGCTTGTTATTTAAGCTAGACATAGCTGGCAAAAAATTCTCTTGCAAAAATATCTTAAATCAGTTAGAGAATGATGTGCTTAAGAATGTAGTTACGGGCTTGATCATGGAAACTATTCCTCATTCTGAAAAAGAGAAAGAAATCAATCAAACAATAGCAAAGTTGAAAGATAAAAAAATAAGTAAAAAGATAGCTGAGCTCAATGCAAGCTTAGAAAAAACAAAAGAAACAGGTGAAGTGAGGAGTCTTCAAAAGCAGATAATGGAACAGATGGGATTAATAAAACATTTGAAAGGTAAATGGTAAGTATGGAGAAGAGAAAGAGATATCCTAAAGGTACGAAAAAGTTAATAGAGACAGGAAAAGAAAAAGGACGCTTGACCTATGAAGAGATAAACGAGATGCTTCCCAGTGATGTTGTCTCATCAGAGCAGATTGATGACATTCTTATGATGCTGGGAGACATGGATATTGAGATTTCATCTGCTCCAGAAACTAAGGTTGCAGAGGTTGTAAAAGCCAAAGAAGCCAAAGAAGCTCAAGAAGCTCAGATTGTTGCTGCAAAATCAAAAGTTAGTGATCCTGTGCGCACATATTTGCATCAGATGGGGCAAATTGCTTTGCTTACCAGAGAGGAGGAACTAAAACTCGCGAAGAAAATTGAAAGTGCAGAGAGAAAATTAAGAAGACACGTATTAAACTGTGGATTTGCGCCCAAACAAATAAAAATCATAGTCGACAGGTATCTTAAAAAACTAAAAGACACTGAAACAGAAATTGAAGATATTCTGGATGATGAAATAGGTATTCAAGACAAAGATATATTAAGAACTATGCCCGCTTTATTAGATGAAATAGGGGGCGCTGATATAAAAATTCAGGATTTAAAGAAAAAACTGAAAAAACATGGACTCTCAAGAGAGCAGGAGTTGAAAATAAATAAAGAAATAAATTTAGAAAAAAACAGGATTATAAAAATCGGAAGTAAACTTAAATTGAGTCAGACATTTATACTAGAAACCGCTAATAAGATAAAATGTTCTCTTAAAGAAATGCAAGGGATGAAAGCAGAGATTAGTGATATCATTAATAAAGTTGGCATAAGTAAAAAACAGATATCTTCTGTATCAAGAGAAGTAAAAAACAATAAGATGCTTCCTAAGAATGTAATTAAGCAAACAGGTCATACTGCTATGGAGATTTTAGAAGCTAACCATGACATAAACAAAAATCAGCGAAGAATAAGATATTTGGAAGCAGAAGCTACGCTATCCTTTGACCAGCTGTCTACATTAGTAGAGGACATAGAGCTGGAGGAAGCAAGGGTTTCTGTGTCAAAAAAGAAAATGGCAGAAGCGAATCTACGTCTTGTTGTAAGCATTGCTAAAAAATATGTTAACAGGGGTTTGTCGTTTTTGGATCTAATTCAAGAAGGCAACATAGGGCTAATGAAGGCTATCGATAAATTTGAGCATAAGCGGGGTTATAAGTTTTCTACTTATGCAACATGGTGGATTCGTCAAGCAATAACAAGAGCAATAGCTGATCAGGCCAGAACAATTCGCATTCCTGTGCACATGATAGAAACGATTAATAAGTTTGCAAGAGCATCGCGTGAATTAATACAAGAGTTTGGAGAAGGTCCCAGCCCGGAACAGCTTGCAGAAAGAATGAATCTACCCATAGATAAAGTTCGCGGCATAGTTAAGATAGCTCAGCATCCGATATCTCTTGAAGCGCCAGTAGGAGATGAGGGAGATACCCATTTTGGAGATTTCATAGAGGATAAGAGTAGCATCTCTCCAGCAACTGCTACTTCATCTGTAATGTTAAAGGAACAATTAGAAGAGGTGCTAGGTACTCTTACTGAGAGAGAAGCAAAGATATTAAGGCTCAGGTTTGGTCTTAATAATGGGTACCCCCATACCTTGGAAGAAGTAGGCAATGTATTCCATGTAACAAGAGAGAGGATTCGTCAAATAGAAGCAAAAGCCTTGAAAAAACTGTGCCACCCAATTAGGAGTAGAAAGCTTAGGGGATTCATGGAGGTGACAAGTTAGGGGCACGGCACGCCGTGCCCCTACAATTTTCTATATATTAGCAAACCTACTATAATTCCCAGCAGTCCGCATAGATTAATCTTCAGACCAAATCCCAGAGTTATGCTCAAGACTACCATATCTAAAGGTGCCGGACCAAGCTGGAACTTTGGACCTGCAGCAAAAACATCATGCCAGAAACCTGCGGGAATAAGTACTCCAAAGATTTCCCCTGCTATAGTGCCTATAAGCGTACTTATAAACATCACCCATAAAAAAGATCCTATTCTGCCTTTTAAAAATGCCATTGCATAGCCCTCCAAAATTTCGCTTATTATATCATTATATTTCCCAAATATACATGCCTTAACTTTTTCTTTGCAATTTTATACGCCTGCTCCAGAGTTTTAATCGGAGTAACAGAACCTGTTTCCATCTTATAATGTGGGAAATATCTCGAAAAATGCAGAGGCGTATCCGTTCCTGTGTTTTTTGCTATCCAGTTGACGAGATTTTCGAAGTGTTCGGTTGTGTCATTAAGTCCGGGGATAACAAGATTTGTTATCTCTACATGGCAGCTTGTACTGGATATTTTTATTGTTTTTAATACAGTCTCAAGATCTCCTTTGCAGATTTTTTTATAGAATTTTTCGTCAAAAGCTTTTAAATCGATATTCATAGCATCTATGAATGGCAGTAATTCTTTGAGTGGTTTTTCATTAATATAGCCGTTTGTTACAAGCACATTCTTCAAGTCTTTTTTCTTGGCAAGCTTAGCCGTGTCCATCACATATTCATACCATATCATCGGTTCAGAGTATGTATATGCAATGCCAACGGAATTTCTCTCCAGAGCCTTTTCTACAGCTTCAGCCGGCGGCATGTATTGAGTGGGAACATTACGATCCTGAGAGATCTGCCAGTTTTGACAAAAAGGACAGGCAAAGTTACAACCGATAGTTCCTAATGAGAGGATTAAACTTCCAGGATGGAAGCGATACAAAGGTTTTTTTTCTATAGGATCCATTCCCTGAGAACTGACGCGGGCATATATGTTTGAAAATAGCTTATTTCCTATATTTTCCCTTGTGCCACAGAATCCGCTTTTCCCCTCCTTGATCTTACATAGCTTTGGGCAGAGCAGACATTGCACAAAATCATTGTTGAGCTTTTTGTAATATAGAGCTTCTTTCATAAACTAACTATTCAAGAATCTAGATATAATTTCAAGATTTCTTTTACTTGCGCCCTTTTTTTTCTGTACGATTTCTTTTGCAATCTTACCAATTTGTTCTGCGTATTCAGAATCTAATATCAGCTTCAATAAACAAGCGGCAAGTCCAGCCTCATCAGCTATCTGAATGGCACCCTTGCTCTCAAGAAGCAGGTTTGCACTTTCAGTAAAGTTATGCATATATGGGCCAAAAACAACAGGTTTCCCAAGGCTTGCGGGTTCAATGGCGTTATGTCCTCCCGTAGGTACCAAACTTCCTCCGATAAATACAACATTAGCTATGGTATACACCTTCGATAATTCTCCAATCGTATCAAGAATTATGACATTCTGTTTTTGTCTTTTGGTCTTGTTCGATTTTGATCTTAGAATGTAATTTATGTTCTTGTCTTTTAACAGTTTTGTTACTTCAAGAAAACGTTCAGGATGTCTTGGTGCAAGTATTAACAAGATGTTGCTGACTTTTTGACAAATACATTCAAATGCGTCCAAAACTTTTTCTTCTTCGCCTTTGTGCGTACTGCCGGCAATAATGACCTTATCATTTTTTCCAATTCCAAAGAGTTTTGTAAACTTGTTTTTTACATCCGCATTTTCTTCCTTACTGACAAGCGCATCAAACTTTGTGTTTCCGGTTATACTTACTTTGTTCTTTTCTGCGCCTAATTCCATGATTCTTGTTCTATCTTGTTCTGTCTGCATGCAAAATGCTGAGAAGTTTTTAAGGATATGTTTAAAGAAGAATTTTACTTTTTTATAACGCCTGAAAGAATCTGGAGATATACGTCCGTTTACGAGTATGCAGGGGATTTTCTTGTCTTGAGCGTACTTGAGAAAATTGGGCCATATTTCTGTTTCAAATGTTATGAATATGTTTGGATTTATATGTTTTAGTGCTTTTTTAACTGCGAACGAATAGTCAAATGGAAAGAAGAATAATCCATCAATATTTTTTATTTTCTTTGCAAACTGATTGCCTGTAGCAGTAACTGTTGAAAGAAGAATTTTATAATCAGGAAATGTTTTACTGAGTTCGTCGATGAATGGTATTGCAGCAGCTACTTCTCCAACAGATACAGCATGTACCCAGACCGATTTGCCATCTGATATCAACGATTTAGGCAATTTGCCGAATCGCTGCGATAATCCCATTTTGTGTTTTTTAGTAAAAACAAGTTTGCATAAGAAATAGGGCGATGCAATAATAGATATAGAATACAAAAGAGTATTGTAAATAAAGTATGTCATGCTTTTTTGAACAATATAGCTATTCCGGCAAGTACAAGAGCAACAGCAAATATTTTTCTTAGCTTTTTTTGTGAGATCTTTACGCTTAGTTTTGCGCCAAAAGGAGCGGCAATAACTGATCCAGCAGCTATAAGAATTGCAAGCTTTAAATTTGTGTCTCCTCTGGCTATATATCCAAACGTGCCTGAAAGAGAATTAAAAAACACAATAAAAATGGAAGTCCCAACACATATATTCATAGGAACACGTAAAAAGATATGCATTACGGGGACCATGATAGATGCTCCTCCTATGCCAAGCAGTCCGGAAGCAATTCCGGCAATTAATCCGGCAATTAATGCTAATGGTTTATTAAATCTTGCGTTGGAAATATTAGTGGTGGAAACTTTTTTTTCTTTATTATTTGTACCTATCCACATTTTAAAACCTAATATAATCACTACAATTGTGAATATAAGTTTGATTACATTATCAGGAGTAATTTTGTTGAAGTAAGATCCAAACTGGGCACCGATAATTCCTGTTATAGCCATGATAATGGCCAGCTTTAAATTAACCTGTTTTTCTTTCCAATGCACAATTATTGCTGATATAGCAGTAAGTACAATTACACACAGGCTCGTCCCAATCGCTTTTTTAATAGACAATTTGAAGACAAATAATAAAACAGGAACAAGAACCGCACCTCCGCCCATGCCCAAAAGCCCTGATGCAATTCCTGTAAATATACCGGTCAAAGTGGCTAACAAATAATACATTTTTAAAATTATACTTTAATATTATTACTCCGTCAAACCTATGTGCCTAGCCAGCACAGGCGCTTGATTATTTAACACCTATGAGATATATTGAAAATCACTTAAAAACTTAAAAGTATTTTTTGAGTTATTTTATAAGCTGGGAAAATTTAATTAAAACAAAGAAGGTTAAAAATGGAAAAAATAAATAAATTTTCTTCTGTTGATCTTTATAAAGATCTGCAGGAAATAAACACGCTGGAAACTTCATCTTTAAAAGATTATCTTGATTTTTATAGAGGTGAGTTCTCTGAACGTTGTCCCGATGGGATAGAAGAAGAACTTGGCCCCGTCCTTCAACAGAAGAGAAATGATCTTT
>CAZMXO010000064.1:0-5867 GCA_964570265.1 uncultured bacterium | reverse complement strand
AATTAAGACGCTTTATTTTAGAGGATATCCTACCATAAAGCTTAATTCTTCACAAGAAATTGCACTCCCGACACTATCCGAAAATAAAATCTTTTGAATATTAATCACGATATCCATATCGGCGAACTCCAAGCAATTTCACTATCAACCTGAACAATACGCACATAATAATAGATAAACGACTTACCATCGTAGCCGTGAAGACAAACTTTATCAAAATCTTCCTTATCCTGCCATTTGATGGTCTCATGACTACTATTGCATTTTTCAACAAATACCTCTTTACTGTTACGTATAACTGTTACCTCAGAAACAGTATTTGTTCCAATAACATCAATACTTAGATTCCGTTCTGCCTTATTCTCTTCCCCACTGATTTCTTGTCCCATATGAGCTTTGTTTAAATTAAAAAAGAGTATTATTCTGCTGCCAGTAGTTCCATAACAATATCTGTCCCATAAGGCATCAAAAATCGTTTCTCGACTCAGATTATCTGCATATACTGCCGCTAATCCATTGCGATAACCTTTTCTGATTCTCATCCAATTTGAGTTTCCGGAAAGTCCATCATGGGAGTCCCCTGAGGCGACAATACCCATCCGATAGCCTTTTGCCAATCCGTTTCTAACACTGTTCTCATAGTTATTCACCCAATAGTTTGACAAAAGAGTGTCCTTTGCTTCAGCGTTACCCCATACCGAATAGATTTCGACCAGTCTTTGATAATCGGGATGATGGAATTCCCACGGACGGCAGTTATAACTGTTGGACGTTGTGTGGTGGGGGATAGTTAAAGCTCGATGCTTTTTAAGCGCTTTCCAAAGGGTATTTGGTTGCGGTCCTTTCAAATCACTCCAGCGTATAAGTGGCGCAGTATCCTCTCGAAAATAAATATTTTTATCGCCGGCGACTTTTCGCTCATGATATTCTGAGGCCAAAATAGTAACGAATCTGTCGGAGTCATAGTTCTTTTTTACTGCTTCCTTAGTTTCCTCCCATTCTTCATCGGAAAAATATGAATCCCAATCATCCCCATCTGTTACTGCGCAGAAATCAAGATGAGAAACATCTCGAGCATATCTATAAGCAGGGTCGGGCCGGGATAAACCAGCGGAAATTTCAGTCATTACATGAAGATCGCCCCAGTATAGGTTCACTTCAGGTGAATCAGAAACCAATTTTGCTGGATTAGATAATCCATTAAGATTTTCATTATCAGTAGAAGTTGCTTTGAGTTGTAAAATTCCAGTTTTTTGAGCATGAGTTATTATTTCATTATTTTTATGTAAAACACCATTTTTTATGTTGGATATTTGTTTCTCTATTATTGGACTTTCTAGGATAATTGAACCATTATAATCTGGGATGGAATTTTCCAGACAATCTCTTACAGAAACTTTGACAGGAATCTTTTCTGATGTCTGTATAATAGAAGGTAGAGTAACTTTAAGTTTAGCGGGTTTATCATTAATTAGATTTATTTCAGGCTGGCTACTATCTAAAAGCAGAAATCGTTCGGAAGCTTTTTTCTGAGTTTTACCGGTATCAACAAAAACAGTAAATTGAGCGATCCCTTCAAAATATCGAGTTAAAGCTCCTTCATTCAATCCTTTTCCACCATAATTAACAAAGATTTTATCCGCATTTTGAAGTATAGCATCATGAACTGTTACATATATATAGACTCCAAACGTATCTTGAGTATCTTTAAAATTCCCCCAAGTAACCGGTGATGGTTGTATGGAAGTTACTACAAAAGGATCTTGCAGATGTATACTTACTTTTGCATTTAAACACGATGTTTCAGCGGTAGTAAACCCCATACCTGTCGGGCAATGAATCTGCGGCATTGTAAAACCATAAGGAATGACAATTCTGAGCCCGCCTCCCGGCAGTATTTGTTTATTACCGACTATATATACAATATTCCATGAATATGGATGATTAACAATAAAATTACCACCGGGAACAATATCTGCAGAGCCTAGATCTTTACCTGTTTTTTGTTTACGCATTATTCGTTTTCCTGATAACAGCAATTCTATCATATCCTAATTGCAGTATTGGCTGACTATTTCCACTCAAATAACCAGCATAAAGACGGAACGATACCTTTTTGCCTGAAAATCGTGACAAATCCAAAACCCGTTCATTCCACCATCCACTGGAACGATACCTTGTCGATGATAAAAATGGGGAAATATCTTCGCTCCATAAATTAGTTGTTTTATCATCTTCTATAGCATCAATTTTAAATCGGATTTTACCAAGTTTATTAGGTACGGGAAATCCTACGACAGTTTTGACTAGTGGACGGAAACGAAGCAGGTGATTACCATGGGAAAAGTTATAGTCAAACACAATGAAAGAATCTTGCTTTTCCTGACAGACATTTTCGCATACAACCTCACACTGATTTATCAAGGTGTCATTTAACGCCGTAGCCATTTGCATAAGGTGTTCAGGACGAGGACCTAAAACACAATATGTCTCAATATCTGAAGACTCTAATTTGAAAAAAATAGGCGCAGAATAATATTTCTCCTTCAATTTGATATATCTGTTATATAGTGTTTCAATAAAGTATTTTCCGATTTCCGGATGGTGATACAAACCATCATAAGTCCCTATCACTAATCGGGCATTAGGTTGAGAGTCCGAATCACCTGCAACAGATTTGCAAGCAGCAGCTTTTATTGGTTCCAACACTAATGTTGCAAGGTTTCTGTCAATTGAAATGCTTCCTGTTTCAAGCACTATATTTTTACGGGAAACGAGATTGAAGAGCTCGGCTTCCGGTTCAATGTAAATCGGCTTGAATGACCGGGAAACGTGATTTGTTAAGTGAACATAATCTTCATATGCATGGGTATGAGACACAGGGTTCAACCCGATTTCAATCACTAAACAGTCTTTCCCTATTAAAGGTACTTTGATGATATCAGCATAAGAAACTTTATCTGGAGATAATGGAGACTTGACAGGATAGATGATCGTTGCAGATATATCTTTATCATCGATACAAAATCCTGCTATTTCATCCAATTTAATTTCAGCTTCCAGGCTTTGAAACGACTGGTTGAAGATATAAATAATTCCTTTCCCATTATAAATTTGTGAAATGCAGCATATCCCATCATCAGGCATGCCTGCGCGAGTTTTAATTACAGGTCGAGAGTAAAGAGAAAATTCAGAATTAGTTTTCCTGTCCCATTCTAACCATTCTTTTAGGATATCACGGTCAAATTTCGGCATTTGCGCAAAACAGAAACGAATATCCCAAACAACCGTTGTTGCAAAGCAGGTAAACATATTCTGAGTCCAACCTTCTCCAAGACCAGGGACAAGATCATGATCAGTAGAATTAATTGGAACATAGGAGCCCTGTTGAACAGACCAACCGGCGATATCTCCTTTTATACTCCACGATGGCAGGAAATGATCTTCATACAGACACCGCCAAGCCAAACGACGCTCATATGCTAATGCTCGTAAAGAAAAATCTGTTGCCAATGCTTTATTTTTACTGGTTCCAGGATCACCAGCATGGATATGAGTAGCAAAAAGCAAAGTCATTGGGACATTGCTTCCGCATGAAAAAAGATATATCCCCGGCCATTTTTTTCTAATTTCTTCAAAAATTTCCATGAGGATGCGGCATTGTACATAAGTAGAATTCCAACCGTTTGCCATTGATGAACGACCAGATGCATGGTCTATACCAAAATGCTGGTTATCAAACAGAACACCTTTCGCATTGTAACGTTCCACCATTTGCATAATAAATTCTTTAAAAAATTTTGCATAATTGGAAGAGAGTGACTGTAACGGCAAGTTCCTCCAGCGATTTTCCCAGCTTGGCTTCCATGATGGTTTTCGATTTTCATCCTGAACCGCCCATTTCTCTTCCTCGCGTATAAAAACATTTCCACAAGTATCAAACCAGAAAGAGAGATTCATGCCTCTTTTCTCAATTTCTTTTCTAATGTTTTGTAAACCGTTCGGCAATCTGGTTGTCTCTATCATTGTATGATCCCAAAGAAAATCATCGGCATCCTTCATATGATAAAGTTTCTCGCTGTATGGAAAATAAGGAGTTTGCCAACCCGCATCCAGGTGAAGCAGATCAGTCCCTACATATTTGATATCATCCAGAGTTTCAACTATTCTTTTTTCATTGACCCACATGAGCCATGGCCCCCATGTTGTAAATTTTACAGGGAAGGGTAATTGAGGTTTGGCAACATCTGTTAAATAACAACAAAATGATCTTCGTGCAATTTCAATTTTTTCAAGGACATTATTATTTGTAGAAAAAAGACCTATTATTCCCTGAGATATTACCCGCTCTTTTTCAGATGTAAGTTTATATCCGGGTCTATATTCTAAAATTATTTCACCGGCCTCATTTGACACATATGGTCCTGGCATTCCCAGAGTGATAAAACATCCTGAACTATCCGCTAATAATACAACTGGTTGTTTTTCAATTCTCTCAATGATTAATTCATTATCCGGTTTTAAAATCCATAAACGAACTCCTGCGACATAAACATCTTTGTTGACAGATTTACATATTATCTTTTTGCTTAGAAAATTTTTTCCTGTTGGCAATTCATAAATGATTTTAATTGAAACAAGAGAATGTTTATACAAAAATTCAATTTTATTCTCACTAATTTTGTTTGCTTTTTCAAACTGAAAGTTATCTTGAGTTTTCCAGATAACTTTAAAATGGAGATCATTCTTTTGTGATTCGTCAAGCAATACGACCTGAAATTCATTAGCATTACTAAAATTAAAGCAATCCCTGGTTGGCGTATTATTATATTCAATATATTTCAATACCGGTCCATGAGCGGCATTTTCCCACTCTACATGAATGATTTCATTTTTTATTGCGATAATATCTGTTTTCATGATATTTATTCCTTTTTAATTGTAGTTAAACTGTTATCTTTTTACTAAACCCACTAATAATCTCGGCAAGTTTAGCGGCACGATGCGGCTCAATCACAGAGCCATTGGACTCATTGTATTTTTTTACCTTCTCCTTCGCCAACATATAAGTATCTTTCTTGCCTTCTGCTTCCCAGGAAGCCCTTGGTCCGCGTACTGAGACCCGGGGTATAAGATATTCATTGCTACGTAACCGACTAAGGGTATGCTCTGCAGTTAGATAATTAGCTTCATGTCCGATTTGCTTTATAAGTTCGCAAGCAATAGTTTCTTTATTTACATTGATCCCCGCAGTGATTCTCTTGCCCATGGATGATATTTCTTCGTCCATGATCAACTGCTCGTGACTGCAAGTCATTCCGGTAGCAAACATGCCACAGTTGACTATAAGGTCATTACCTGCAGCTGCTGCTGCAAACATACTGAATGTTTTTTCCCAAGCGTTCTGCTCATCGTGGGCGTGATTGTCCGAATTCGGAGCAGTAGTATGCGAAGGCACACTATAGAATCTGGCTAACTGGGCACCTGCAACACGACAAATGGAAGTCTCTATCGAGCCAACAAGAGCAGCGCCTGTTCGCATATCAGTTGTAGTCCATGAATTGGCATACATGACATTAGCTCCTGGCTTAAGTAGCTGGATCATAACCAATCCTTCATAATCTCGCTTGTTTATGTAATCCTGCCATCTTTGTTTTCTCCTAATGGTTATTTATATTAATCCACTGTTTTTCTTTACTGCTTTTAATTGCTGCTTCCAATATTACTAATTCATTTGCTGCCTCCTCAAATGTCGGATAATTACCTCCGCCTTTATTCTTCAAAATGTTCATGCCTACTGCGTTATAAAATTCGCTGAAAAGATTATTTAGCTTGCCACCTAATTCTTTTTCTTTTTCAATTAGCGT
>CAZMXO010000063.1:0-5969 GCA_964570265.1 uncultured bacterium | reverse complement strand
GCCTTGGAAGTATTACCTGTGTTTCAGGGTCTCCGAATCTCACATTAAACTCAAGAACTTTCAGTCCATTCTCTGTAATCATAAGACCTGCGTAAAGAATCCCTTTATACGGCATTCCTTTTTCTTTCATCTTATCTATTACAGGTTGAAATACCTGAGAAGACACTGTCCTCATCATATCTTCATTAACAACAGGTGCAGGAGAATATGCTCCCATTCCTCCTGTATTTGGACCTTTGTCTCCGTCATAAATTGCTTTATGATCCTGGGATGTGACCATTGGTATAAATCTTTCTCCGTCACAAAATGCAAGTATTGATGCCTCTTCTCCAACTAGGCATTCTTCAATTATAATTCTATCTCCTGCTTTTCCAAATGCTCTCTTTACCATTATTAAATCTATCGCTTCCAATGCTTCTTCTTTTGTTTTTGCAACAATCACTCCCTTGCCAGCAGCAAGCCCATCGGCTTTTATAACAATGGGAACAGGTTGTGATTTTGTGTACTGTATGGCTTTTTCATGGTCTTCGAATATTTCACACTTGCCTGTTGGAACTCCTGCTTCAAGCATTATCTCCTTTGCAAATATCTTACTTCCTTCAAGCTGAGAAGCATCCTTTGATGGACCAAAGACTCTTAGATTTCTTTTTTCAAATTCATTAACTATACCCTTTGTAAGTGGCACCTCAGGACCAATCACAGTTAAATCAATTTCGTTCTCTTCTGCAAAACAGATAAGTTCAGAAATATTCTCAGCTTTTATAGAAATACATTCTGCCTTTTGACTTATACCGGCATTTCCCGGGGCACAATAGATTTTAGAAACTCTTGAGCTCTGTGAAATCTTCCAGACAAGCGCATGCTCACGACCACCACTTCCAACAACCAGAACCTTCATAAAAACACTCCCTATTCTGTAAATTGATTATAGAGCAAGCCCTGCTCAAAATCAAACTTGACAGGATTTTTTATCTTCCCTATAATCGTAAATGCTCTGTGAACGGTAAATGGCGGTGTAGCTCAGCTGGTTAGAGCGGGAGAATCATAATCTCTATGTCCGGGGTTCGAATCCCTGCACCGCTACTAATATAGTTAATATTCCTTAGGCAGATCGTTTAATTCAGCAAGAGAGAAGATAGGTCCGTCTTTACACACGTATTTGCCGCCTATATTGCACCTGCCGCATTTTCCTATGCCGCACTTCATTCGCATTTCCAGTGAGTTTAATATATTCTCTGGAGAAAATCCTAATTCTACAAGCTTTGGAATAGTGAATTTTATCATTATCGGAGGTCCGCATATTATTGCTACAGCATTCTCCGCAGAAGGCTTAACTTCTCCCGTAACAGTTGGGACAAATCCCTCTCTTCCCTTCCAGTCTTTATCTCCCTTGTCAACGGTAACGTATAATTTCATATCGTCTCTTTTATCCCATTCTTCCAACTCTTTTTTATAAATTAAATCTCCCGGGCTTCTGGCTCCATAAATAACTGTAATATTTTTGAACTTGCTTCTATTATTGAGATGAATCATATATGTCGTCAAAGAACGCAGAGTTGTAAAAGCAAAACCGCCTCCTATAACTACGACACTTCTATTTTTGATATTCTTTGATTCAAAACTGTTGCCAAAAGGACCTCGAATACCAATTTTATCTCCTGCAAACATGTTATGAAGAGCATTTGTCACAACCCCTTTCGGATACCACTTAATAGTAAATTTTAGAATTCCCCTTTCCGTTGGGGATGATGCTATGCCTACCGGCGCTTCTCCAGAGCCCAAAACGGAAATCTCTGCAAACTGACCCGGCAAATACGAAAAATTCTTCTCATCTTCCTTGTTTAAAAACGCCAGTTCAAACGTTTTTATATCCTTAGTTGCTGCCTCATCTGTTATGCTTCTGATTATCATAGGAATTGGTAAATACGGATTATTCATTTTGACTCCAATATATCTTTTAGAACTTTTCGAATATCCAGATTAACAGGACAATGCTCTACGCATCTTCCACAGCCTACGCATCCGTATAATCCCGTGTTTTCTTTCAGATAGTTAAATTTATGCATAATCCTCTGACGCCATCTTTCCCTTTGTGTCGGTCGTGGATTGTGACCTGAGGCATGCAATGTAAATTTTGGGAACATGCACGAATCCCAATTTCTCACTCTGCAACCTTTCTCTCCTACAGTTTCATCCTGAACGTCAAAACAGTGACAGGCCGGACACAGATATGTACATATACCGCATTTTGTGCATTTTTGGTAAATTGTTTCCCAGATTGGAGACTCAAACATTCCATCAAGCTTTTCTTTTATACCTTCTATTTCGAAAACAGGTTTGAGCATTTTTCCTGCGTTCTTTTTAAGCTTCTCTGCGTAATTGATATCCTCCTGAGAAGCAGTATCAAGATGTGCAAAAAGCTTTCCGCACTGTTTTGCTATGGGAATAATAAGATATTTTTCTTTCAGTTCAACAAACAGCGCATCAAGCCCTTCAGTTGAAAAAGGTCCTCCGTCAACAGATGTGCAAAAACAGGTTTGATCAGGTTCGTTACATGCCATCCCAATAACCAATATATTTTCACGTTTGTTCTTGTAATATGAATCGGGGATATTCTCCAGAAACACCTTATCCAGCATAGCAATTGCCTTCCCATCACACGGACGAACCCCAAACAGGAGATTTCGTCTCTTTTTCTTCTTTATGTCTGTAATCTCATTGCTGTTTTCCTTTTTGACAAACCGGAAAAGCGCTTCTGATTGAGGAAGCAAAAATTCCTTCACAGAATTTTTTGTATTTGAATAGGAAAGACACATATCATCCACTTTATCAATCTTCGAGAAAAGGATGCCTTCATCTTTTTTTACGGGAGCAAAAACATCATACTCTTTAACAAGTTTATTGATAAATTCCGAAAGGTCTTTTTTTGCTAATATCTTTTCTTTCATTTTATAAAATCCTGTTTGTCATCCTCTTTAAATGTTGTGAATGGAGGTTTGATATCTATATCAAGTCCTGTTTCATAGTCAAAAAGTGTTTTTGCGTCTTTTGTAATCTTCTGCGTGAATTGCCTAAAGTCTATATTCATTGGACAGGCTCTCACACATGCTCCGCAATCTGTGCATCTTCCTGCTTGATGGAAAATACGTCCAAGATGAAAGAAAATAATATCAGAGAGATTATTGGTTGTGCCAACCCATCTTGGTTTTTCCTGGTCAATAAAACATTCTTTGCAATAGCAGGTTGGGCAGGCATTTCTACATGCATTACATCTTATACATTTGCTTAATTCGGATTCAAGGTATTTCCACTTATCGGAAGCGGATTTTTTTTCGAACTTTTCAACCTCTTTATACTTATCTTTCTTTTTGCTTTCCTTAACCTTTTCCCCGACAAGCACATCATATATCACAGGGTTCTTGTGTTCGCATATAAGACAGTAATCATGAGGCGCATTGTTCTTATTAATCATTCCCTCGCATGGTACGCCGATTATATATAATTGCTCTCGCTTTATTTGCTTTTCCTGAATAAGGACTACTATGGATCTTGAATCACATCCCTTAGCTACAATACCGATTTTATCCTTGCGTTTTGGCAGATAATTTGCCAGATTATTTCCGCAGAATGAGTTCCATATAAGTCTATCCGTCTGATCAGGATTTCTTATAAAACATGGTGTTGCAGACGAAGGAAGTGTCCCTTTCTCAAAACCGATAACAATATCTACCTTCTTTTCTTTCAGTAGCTTTCTTGCAATGTCCTGTATCTTCTTAGCTCTCATGTCTTTCATATTTCCTTCACCAGTTTTTTTGCAGGACCAAGTTTTTTAACATCCTCAGTAACTGTCCTTATAACTTCTGCGAACTTGCCGCCTTCAGACGCGGACACCCATGAGAAATGTATTCTTCCCGGTTCAATGCCAACATATTGAAGCAGGCTGTTTATGATAGCAAACTTTCTTCTGGCATGATAATTACCTGTTATGTAATGACAATCTCCCGGATGACAGCCTGAAACCAAAACCCCGTCAACACCATGCTGAAGAGCTTTGATTATATACAGCGGATTCATTCTCCCTGAGCACGGCACACGAATAACTCGCACATTAGGCGGATATTGCAGCCTGCTTATACCAGCCAGATCAGCCCCGGCGTAGGAACACCAGTTACAGAGAAAAGCAATTATCTTTGGCTGCCAGTTATTGACTTTATTCATATCTTTATATCCCATTTATCTGTTTTACTTAAACATCCTTGCTTTTCCCCCACCAATTGTTGAACGGTGGAAAATTTGCCGTTCTTCTTACCTCACTATATTGCCCTCTCTTAACGGTATCAGTTGAAGGAATGTTATAGCATATATCTTTTGAAATAATCCATCTGTCATGAATATCTGCTTTCAGATTTTTATCGGTTATAAATCGCAAATCACATTTTATGCCATTATTTTTGAACTCTTTCTTTAAATCCTTATACAACGAGATAAACTTTTTATCTGCTTTTTCTGGCGTCATCAGGATTTTTACAAATTTCACTTTTTTAGTATTAAGTAATTCTGAAAGCCAATCCAGTCCTGCTTTTGAGAAGTATTTATCTATCCAGTAAACATACTCCTCACAGGAATGAATAATATCCCTAATTGTTTTTTTATTTGAAAATGGTTCTTTGGGAGATAGTAATTTTGAATCTAATGGTTTGTGAATAATTTCAAATATCGTTCTTATTTTCTCGTCGTGTGATTGAATCTTATCTTCCAATTGATTCAATTTGTTAAGCATTTCTTTATTTGCAGAAACCACTTTTCTTATATTGACAAATATCCGCATTATCCCGATATTTACTTGTACTGCCCTTTTGCTGTTAAGAACACTGGAAAGCATAGCAACCCCTTGTTCGGTAAAAGCATACGGCAGGTATCTAATACCGCCCCATCTTGAGGTTTCAAATTGAAACCTCAAGTTAGTAAATTCTTCTTTGCTTAATTGAAACATAAAATCATATGGAAATCTGTCTATGTTTCTTTTTACTGCAAGATTAAGTGATTTCGTTTGGACACCATAAAGTTCAGCAAGATCTTTATCTAACATTACATTCAAACCTCTAATCAAAAATATCTTTTCCTCAATAATATCTTGTTTAACAATATCCGTCATTTTTCACTTCCAAATATTCTTTACAGCGCGTCAATCTGCGCAAGAATTTGCTCGTCTGTAAAACCTTTAAGTGTTATTGCGTTTGGTCTACATGAGGCAGAACATGCGCCGCATCCTTTACATAAGGTAGAATTTACAACAGCAACATTACGCTCCACGTCAATATCTATTGCCTTGTAAGCGCATACTTCAACACATAATCCACAGCCGTCACATTTATTCTCATCAACAACAGAGATAGTACCTTCCGCAAAAATCTGTTTTTTACTCAATACAGTACATGCTCTGCCTGCTGCAGCATACGCCTGAACAATGCTTTCCTTTATGTTTTTTGGACCATGAGCGAGACCGCACATAAAAACACCTTCAGTCGCAAAATCAACCGGACGAAGTTTCATGTGCGCCTCAAGAAAGAACTTGTCTTCGTTTAACGGTACCTTCATCATTTGCGAGAGCTCTATATTCCCGGTGTTAGGCACGATTCCACTGCTCAAAACCAGTAGATCCGTATCTAAATCCAGATGTCTTCCAACGATTATATCTTTAACAGAAACAATTAATTTTTTCCTATTATCTAGTTTAACATCCGGTTTCTCATCATCGTTGTATCTTATAAAAATCACCCCTCTATCCCTTGCTTCTCTGTATGCATCTTCATAGAATCCGTATGTTCTCATGTCTCTGTACAGAATATAAATCTCAATCTCAGGATTTATTTTCTTTAATAGGAGCGCATTCTTTATTGCCTGCTGGCAGCAGACTCTGCTGCAATAAGGTCTCTCGTCATCTCTTGAGCCAACACACTGAATCATTA
>CAZMXO010000062.1:0-6092 GCA_964570265.1 uncultured bacterium | reverse complement strand
GGTCAAAATAAAATCAAGGAACATCTTCAAATTTGCATTCAAGCTGCAAAAAAGAGAAACGAGGCGCTTGACCACGTTCTTTTATATGGTCCGCCCGGACTAGGAAAAACAACACTTGCAAACATAATCGCAAAAACCATAGGCGTAAATATTAGAACCACTTCCGGACCTGTTATTGAAAGAGCCGGTGATCTGGCAGGCGTTCTTACAAACTTAGACGATGGAGATGTTATATTCATAGATGAGGTACATCGGCTAAGTCATGTTGTGGAAGAATATTTATATCCGGCTATGGAAAACTACAAAATAGACATTATGATTGATAAAGGACCGAGCGCAAGGTCGGTAAAGCTGGATCTTCCTTCTTTCACACTTATTGGAGCGACAACGCGCGCTGGACTTCTTACTTCCCCTCTAAGATCGAGATTTGGTATCGTGTCCAGATTGGAGTTTTATGAACAAGATGATTTATATGATATAATCATTCGTTCTGCAAAGATTCTTCGTGTTGAGATAACAACTGAGGGAGCTATGGAGATTGCAAAAAGATCACGCGGCACACCAAGAATAGGCAATAGACTCCTCAGGCGCGTAAGGGATTATGCAGAAGTGAAGGCAGATGGAAAGATTACTAACGAAGTTGCTGATAAGGCATTAGCGATGTTGGAGGTAGATAAATACGGCTTGGATGATATGGATAAAAAAATCCTTGAGACGATTATTCATAAATTTAATGGAGGTCCTGTAGGAGTAGGAACAATTGCTGTTGCCACAGGTGAAGAGCAGGATACAATAGAAGAGATATATGAACCATATCTCATACAACAGGGATTTATCAAACGTACACCAAGCGGTAGAAAAGCAACTAAGCTTGCGTATAAACATCTTGGTGTTATGCCAAATAAGGAAACTGACCAAAAAGAACTTTTTTAATTATGGGTAAAAAAACATTCTATTTTTTACTAATACTGATTTTATCTTGTGGCTGCAATCATATTGTAGGAAAGAAGTCTCTCAATTCATTCATACAGAATTATCAATCTTCTGAATACCAGCAGGCTGCAGTTGAGTTTTCATTCTTCATACAGAGTAATCCGAATAGTCCACAGAAGGAGAAAGCATATTTTTATCTAGGGAAATGCTACTATGGAATGAATAATTATTATATGGCAGGTAAGACTTTTCAAGAATATCTACAGATATGGCCGGATGGAGAATGGGCAGGTAAAGCTTATGAGTATCTAACGCTTATAAACAACAAATTTAATAAGACCTCATACGCCAAGGAGGACATAGAAAAAGAATATCAAAAATTAGCTTTGGCATACAGAGAGATTCTCGGAGAGAAAATTCCAAAGGATATGATATATCTGCAACTTGGCAATATATACTGGGAACATGGGGAAAATGAACAGGCTAAGAAGGGATATATAGAAGCAATTAAATTAAATCCATCTCTAAAAAGAAAAACATGGCTTATAAAGAGAATGCAAAAATTAAGACTACCGGAAGCAAATGCAAAGCCGGATTTAAGAATTCTTAATAAACACATTAGAGATTTAGAAAATCCGGTGCAAGGAATTATAACAGAGGACAATTCTTCCCAGTATACAGAAAAAAGGATAAAAATTTCGGTTGGTAAAGGAGTGGTTATTTCCGGAGAGGTAGAAAATAATGGAGAAGGAGCTATTTCTAATCTGAGGATACATATTATCTCGTATGACTTCTATAGAAGGGTTTTAGATGCGTCTTATGCTTATCTTGATAGATTAGAGCCGGGAGAAACTATGCCTTTCTCTATTACTGTGAAAGGCGTATCTCAAAAAGAAATCAGTAAAGTCGATTACAAATTCATTTATTGAAAAATGAATCAATATATGCTAAACTTAATAAGTTTTTAAATCCAAAAAAAGGGGGTAAAAAAAATGAGCGAAAAAGGAACTTTCTTGCTAGGGGTCTTGATAGTTGCGCTGATTGTGAGTTTATTTGTCTGTTCTCTATTTACACGCACAGTTAACGCCGATTCAAACACTTATCCTGGCGTTGCTCTTTCTGCGGGTAATGACGGAGTTGTATATTTTTATGATGGGGTTAATTTGTTTTTTTCAAGTAATTATGGAAAGGGATGGGAAAAGGTAAAATAAATGCATAAAAAATTTCTCTTGTTATGTTTTTCTTTGATACTCATTGTTGGCTTTGACAATAAAGTTTTTTCTGAATTGCCTGATCAGATTATGATAGAAGTTAAAATAGTGGAAATCCTAAATACTACAGGAATCGACTTTGGAGTAGAATTGAAATCAGAAGAATTTAGCAAGGGTACACGTGGAGGCATTAGACAATTACAGACAGCATTGGGTTTTTTAGATCCTTATTTTGAGAATGGCATGGATCTGCAATTTAATAGATGGAGATACGGTTCAACAGTTCTGAGTGCCCGCTTGCAGGTGCTTCTCTCTGAAGGCAAAGCGGAACTTTTAGCAAATCCCAGAATAGTTACAATTAATGGAAAGACTGCAAAATTCATTGCAGGCAATCAGATACCATACCAGACCACCAGGTTGGCCGGCACAAAAATAGTATATACAACAGAATTTAAAGATACAGGGGTGATTCTTATTGTAACCCCTACTATTCAGGAGAATGATTTCATTCTTTTGCAGGTAGAACCTGAAGTTACAGCCTTAGCGGGTCGTCAGGATGTGATTCTTGGCGGAGATGGCACACAAGCAATCTTTAAAGCTTCTTTGCCTATCTTTTCTACTCGGAAGATACAGACTAATCTATTGGTTAAAGATGGTGGAACTTTGGTAATGGGAGGACTTTATAGAACCGACATATCCAAGAAGATGGAAAAAATTCCATTTCTTGGCAGCATTCCTTTTCTAGGCATATTATTTCGCCATACAAATGAGAGCACTCGTAAATCGGAATTGGTTATTTTTATTACTCCTCATATAATGAAACCGGGCGAAGGTGAATCAGGTATAAAATCAGAATCTATAAAAAACGAGGTCCCGGAAAAATCTTCTTTAAAAGAAAAAATCAAGACCCCTCAAACAGAATTAAAACAGAAATAGTTATATGCATAGCAACAACACTGATTTGAAGGGTATAAGAGTTCGTTTCGCTCCGTCTCCAACTGGTTCTCTTCATCTTGGCAATGTAAGAACCGCTATATTCAACTGGCTTTTTGCAAGACATACCGGAGGAAAATTCATACTCAGGATAGAGGATACAGACAGAGAGCGCTCAACTCCGGAATCAGTAAATCTCATACAGGAAAGTTTAAAATGGTTTGGGCTTGATTGGGATGAAGGACCTGACGTTGGAGGAGATTTTGGTCCTTACTATCAGATGCAGAGACTGGATAAATATAAAAAGTATGTAGATATATTGATCAAAAAAAACATGGTTTATCCCTGCTTCTGCACTACTGAAAGACTTGCAGAGATGCGGCATCAGATGCAAAAGAAAAAATTACCGCCCAGATATGACGGTAAATGCAGAAATTTAAGTAAAGAAGAAATAGAGCATCTAACCTCGCAAGGAATAAAACATGTTTTGCGCTTTAGAGTTCCAACTACCGGCACCACAGAATTTAAAGACCTCATTCACGGGAAAATATCTATTGAGAACTCAATTATGGATGATTTTGTTATTGTCAAATCCAATGCTGATCCGACGTATAATTTTGCGTGTGTAGTTGATGACATTGAAATGAAGATAACGCATGTTATCAGAGGAGACGACCATATCTCAAACACACCGAAACAGATTGCCGTATACAAAGCATTAGGAATTAGTTGTCCTGAATTTGCGCATATTCCTTTAATTCTCGGACCTGACAAGGCAAAATTGAGCAAACGTCACGGAGCAGCTTCTCCTCTTGAATATAGAGATATGGGCTATCTTCCTCATGCATTACTCAATTTTCTTACTCTACTTGGCTGGGCACCGGGAGATAACCGTGAAGTTATGAGTAAAGATGAAATTATAGAGAGTTTTTCAATAGATAAGATAAATGACAGAAATGCTGTTTTTGATAATCAGAAGCTTGATTGGATGAATGGGATGTATATAAGGAAAATGCCTCTGAAAAAACTTGTAGACATTGCTTTAGAGGAATTAAAAAAAGCAGAACTTATAAAAGATACCAAGAAAGTTGATATCAACAAAATTTCTAAAATAGTTGAATTAATTCAAGAAAGACTTAAAAAATTCTCCGAAATTCCCCAGCTTATAAATTACTTCTTTGATAAACCGATATATGAAGAAAAAGCAGTTCGTAAGTTTTTGAAAAAAGATGGTGTTTCACAAATGCTACAGGAACTGTGCAAAACAATAGAAGAAGTGGAGCCGTTTGACATAGAAATACTTGAGAGCGCAGTGAGAGAATTCATTGAACAAAAGGGACTAAAAGTCGGACAAGTCATTCATCCTGTAAGAGTCGCACTCACCGGACGCGCTGCAAGCCCACCGATATTTGACGTTATGCAAGTTCTGGGAAAACAGACATGCTTGAAAAGAATAGCTGGCGCACACGCTTGACCCTATCGCAATATTTATGCTAACATAACCCTCTTGTGTATCTTTCTTATACATAGTAGGAGATCGCCTTGATAGAAGAAGTAATAGAGCAAATAAAACAAGTTGAAAGAAAAGCATCGAAGCTCATAGAAAAAGAAAAGCAACAAACAGCTGCCAATCTAAAAAAAGCTCAAAAGAATGCATTAGTTTATGTTGAAAAGGCTGTTGCAAATGCAAGTCAGGAAGCAAAGAAAATACTGGCAAAAACTGATATGCAGGCTAAAAACCAAGTCGAAAAAATACGCAAAAATAATGAGGAACATCTCTCTAAGCTTGAGCAAAAAGCTCAACTCAAAGAAGAGAGCGCTATAAACACCATACTAGAGGAACTGAGGCATTAATGGCTATCTCTCAAATGCAAAAGGTCAATATAATCGGGGTTAAATCTCAATGCCAGGATGTTGTCTCTTTTTTAGAATCACTTAATATCATCCAGATTAATCATATTAAGCAAAAACACGCTGAGAAACACAAAGATTTTCTAAAACCGGTTCAGGCAAATTTTGACCAATCTAAAAAAGAACTTTCTGAACTTCAGTCCACGATAGACTTTTTGTCGCGATTTATGGGGGAAACAGGTTTTATTTCCAGTTTTACGGGTAGCAAGATCCTGCTGTCAGCTGATGAGTTTGAAAAAACAGCTTTGGAATTTGACTATAGAGAAATACACAAAACCTGTATGCTCATTCAGCAGGAATTGCACAAGACAGAAAGAGAAATTGGCGTGCTCCATGCTCAATATAATCAGCTTCTTCCATGGAAATTACTTAGCCTCTCTTTAGACACATTCAATATAACTAACACTATCAAGTATGCGCTTTTAACCGGAACTACCGGTAAATTTGCTCATTTAAAAACTAATATGAGCAAAAAATTTCCCCTTTTACACTGTGAAAAAGTCTCTGACTATCATGAGACAGAGAACATTGTAGCCGTATATTACAACGAACAGGAAAAAGAAGTATTTAGCGAATGTAAGAAACTCGGAGTTGAAAAAGTAGATTTGTTTAATCTTAAAGGAACAGTAAGTTCAAATCTTGAGAGAATATCCAGCGAGTTGGAAAGTCTTAAGTTAAAACATAAAACCCTTAGAGAAGACGTCTCTGAGCTTACGCCTCATTCAGGAAAACTAAAGGTTGCCTACGACTATTTTTTAAGCTTAAACGATAGAACGTCCCTGCAAAATAAATTTTTGGAATCAAATAAAACCTTCTTGATTGAAGGCTGGCTAAAAAAAGATGGCGTTGGAAAATTTAAAAAACAAATTTCAGAGAAATTTCCTGAATCCAGCGTAATCAGGGTAGATCCTGCGAAAGAAGAGAAAGCGCCTGTATACCTTGAAAACAAACCTATATTTAAGCCGTTTGAGACAGTAACTGATTTATATGGAACTCCGGCAAATACATCTGTTGACCCTACTCCCTTTATGGCTCCGTTCTTTTTCTTGTTTTTCGGATTATGCCTTACAGACGCTGGATATGGTCTTATCTTAAGCGCCATTG
>CAZMXO010000061.1:3079-6100 GCA_964570265.1 uncultured bacterium | reverse complement strand
AATAGCAAAACCCTGTGCGAGTTTTTTTATAATTACCTCTGTTCTCATGTCTCTTCCGGCTTTTGGATCGCTAACTGAAGCACTTCCAAACCATTTCTTGTGGAGTTTTGTAAAAGTCCCATCTTCTTTCATTCTCTTTAATGCTTTATTTATATTGGTCAGTAATTCAGTGTTATTAATAGTTACAGGAATAGCCATTTTTTCCTCATATAAGAGTTGGCCAGCTGGGATAAAAGGCATATGCCCTTTTTTAATCTGATATAAGCCGACAAGCCTATCTGTTAAAAATCCGTCCAGTCTGTTATTGTGCATATCCATAAAAATATCTACTGTGCTTTTGTAAGTAACAATTTTTATACTCGGATGGTTTTTTCTCAGGTAGTGTTCATAAGTTTCACCTAATCCAACACCGACCCTTTTTTCGTAAAGATCGGTTATTTTTTTTATTTTCTCTTTATTCCTTTTGTGTATGAACAGTTGAGCGCCGGATATGTAGTAAGGGATAGAAAAGTTTACTTTCTTCGCGCGCTCAGGTGTTATTGCCATTGAACCTATTATTGCATCGTATTTTTTAAACAGCAGCCCTGCTACTATAGAATCCCATTCCGTGGGAACAATAACAAGTTTTCGATTTAAATGTTTTGATATTTTTTTTGCTGTGTCAACATCAAAACCTACTAACTTTCCTTTATTCGAATAGAAATTAAAAGGAGGATATTTACCTGTTAAAGCTATCGTAAATGTTGCATTTTCTTCTGCAGATAGATTTATGAAAACAGAACTCATAATCGTTACCATTAGCGCAACGATTATTCGTAACATTTTTCTATACATATTTACCCATTCAACTATTTAACCAAATTTTTGAACCAAACATTCATGTTTTCCAAGCTGCCGGATATGTGGGTATTGTTGACTAAAGTTCCCGCAAAAGTATATCCACTTTTTGCAAAGGTAACATTCATTCCATAGGAGACAGAGCGAGCAATTGTATAAGCAGTTTTCATTCCTCGCTTTCTCACCTTTTCTTCCATTTTCTTCAGCAAGTGTATTGCAAAATGATTGCCTCTATACCCGGACAAGGTAGCAAAATCCGTCATTTCCACATTCAACATATCTAAGTCCATCTCAGAAGAGGCAAGAGCTACAATTGTATCATCGTGCCATATTCCAAAATACTCAATATTTTTTTGCATTGTGCGGCGAATATAATCTGCATTATAAATTGGGAAAGGATATGTTTCGGATACTTGTTTATATATCTCAGCCATTTCGTCGGCATCTCGAAGTTTTGCTTTTTTGCAATGAAAATCTGTATTTAAAGGAAGAGATTTGGGAACACCACTTTTTTTAGAAGCAATTTTTAGCACCTTTGTCATTTGCTTTTTATTTTTATTTGTTTTCCTTGCCAGAGAGAAATACTTTGCAAAAAACAACACATCTTCGTTACCTTTATAAAACTTCGGAATATGAGCTTCTACAATGTATTTGTTGTCCATAAAAATCTGTTTTACCGAAATAGGAACCTTGGCAAAAATCTTAGTATATCTATTGTTTATTGCCAAAAGTTCTAATTTTGTTATAATTCCGGGGATATCACTTTTGTGAAGCTTCATCAAATAGATGCGATTATTTTCTTTTCCGTGTTGTATTGTAGAGTTTCCTATTTTAACAACAACATCACTCCTTGTTCCTGTTTCATCTGTTCTTCTTGCCATTCTATTCGTTCCTTTTGGTGTTAAAGAAATAGTTTTATCATAATCTGCCAATAATTTCCCAATTCCTGTAGCTCTGATTTCCTCTGCTGAGTCAAGTTTTAACTGCAACTTACAATCAGCGCAATTTCTATCGCAAAAAATAGGCTCATAAGAATCTGGTTCTTTATAAGTAGAAATTACGCCTTCATAATTTCTTAAAACAATTTTATTGGTTGACCATGAGATTATATAATTCGGCATAACAGGAATTTTCCCGGCGCCACCCGGTGCATCAATAACATAAGTAGGAATAGCGAAACCGCTTGTGTGCCCTATTAAACCTTCAATAATTTCTATGCCTTTTCCGACTGGAGTTCGAAAATGGCTTAAACCTTCTGTTAAATCACATTGATATAAATAATACGGTCTCACTCTACTTTGAACAAGGTCGTGTGATAATTTTTTAATTATCCGCGGGCAGTCATTTACTCCTGCCAATAACACACTCTGGTTGCCTAATGGAATTCCTGCATCGGCCAACTTTCTTAACGATTCTTTTGCGGAAGCTGTTATTTCCCTAGGATGATTGAAATGTGTATTAATCCACAACGGATGATGTTTTCTCAATATTTTAATTAAATCGTCAGTTATGCGATAAGGCAAAACAGCAGGTATCCTTGTTCCTATTCTTATTACCTCAACATGCTGAATTTTTTGCAGCTCGGTCAGTATCCAGTCAAGATAGTCATCTGACAACATAAAAGGATCGCCTCCGGAAAGCAGAACATCTCTGATCGCAGAGGTGTTTTTTATATAGTTAATACCATTCATTATTTCTTTTTTTGATGGAATACAATCCACATCACCAACTTTTCTTTTTCTTGTGCAATGCCTGCAGTACATAGAACACATATTGCTTATCATAAATAAAACTCTATCCGGATATCTATGCGTTATACCAGCAACTGGACTATCTTTATCTTCATGCAAGGGGTCACTCATATCATATTTTTCTAAAATTAATTCGCGAGGATCAGGAAACGACTGCTTAAAAACAGGATCATTCAGATAATCATCCTTGTCAATGAGAGATAGATAATATGGAGTTATAGAAATTGGGAATTTATCAGTTGTTTTTTTAAGTTCAGACTTTTCTTTTTTGCTGAATTTGATGTCGGTTAGTTTTTCAAATGTCTCAATATCTTTAATTGAATGTTTTAACTGCCATTTATAATCTCTCCAATTTAAAAAAACTGGTTCTTGGTCGGCAGAAATAATATTAACTATGTTTTTTTGCTGTTTATTATCAAATTTCATTATTTTT
>CAZMXO010000061.1:0-2979 GCA_964570265.1 uncultured bacterium | reverse complement strand
AGAAATAATATTAACTATGTTTTTTTGCTGTTTATTATCAAATTTCATTATTTTTCTAACTTTTTTTATAGCAGATAAAGCATTTATCAATTTTTTTTGGATAGAAAGCGGAGCGTTTTTTTGACAACCAATGCTTTACATGCAAATATTATATATGTAAAATATTTGTATGTCAAAATTTTCTTTTTTTAGAAGCATAGAAGGACTTATCTTCCTGATTGGTTGTTGTCTTCTTGCAATTGAAGTAATTCTTTTTGGTAAAGTTCCGCAAGGTCGTTTAGCTCACAAAACTTTAGATTGATGGCAAGAGAGAATTTCGCGGAAATACTTGGAAATAAATGCAATTTTTTTCTTGACTAAAAATAATTTTAAAGTAGTATGCTACAAGGTATGTTGAGAGTTTAGACTTCTAATAAAGCATAAACTTTTTTTATTTTAGGTTGATTATAGTTCAATAAAAATAGCAGAGATTAAGGAGAGATTGCATGTGTGGTGCTGAGGCGAAGAATGTGATGTGTAACTATGACAAAGAAAGAAGAAGACATCCACGATATCCTTTTAGCGCCGATGTCCTGTTTGGATTACATGACGATTCCAAGAAATCATTAATTCAATATCATGGTCATTGTGAAAACATAAGTCTTACGGGTATCCATATAAAAACATCTCAAGTATATCGCGAGATAAAAGAAAAGATAAAACTTCAAGTAAAAATTCCTGTGTATGGAACGAAGCAGGGTTTAGATCTAATCGGACAGGTGACGTGGTGTTCACAGGACGAAAAGGGTAGCATAGTTGGTATACAGTTTCTTTCAAAAGAGAATAAAGGAAAGGAAGTCTTTCTTTTTCAGTTTATGGAAGATGTGAAAAAAAAAGCAAACAACACTCAAAATAAGGAAAGAAGAAAATATTCGCGAAATACCGTTAGTACTGGTGTCGAATTGAGATTGCAAGACGATTCAGAAAAACATTTAATTGGATACAGTGGTTGCACAAAGGATATAAGCTTTGGCGGAATTTGTGTAAGAATACCGAAACATAAGGACGTGGGATATCCTAGAATAAAAGAAAATACAAGACTCCAAGTAAAAATCCCTGTGCTGGATATTCAGAAATATTTAGAATTAGATGGTCAGATAATCTGGTACTCACAGAAAGAAAAAGATTACAACATTGGTATACAATTCATCTCGAATGATGAGAAAATGAAGGCGTGCCTTTCCAGATTTATTGAGAATAATAAATAGAAACACATCTCATTTTTCTATCATCTGGATATTTTTATTATCTTATATCTTAAAATTCCAGCCGGAACATTAATCTCAACTATCTCATTTTCCTTATGTCCCAATAGGCTTTGAGCTACAGGAGAAGAAACAGAAATCTTACCCTCTGCAAAATCAGCTTCTAATTCTGACACAAGAGTATATTGAATTTTTTCTCCTGAGTCTAAATCCTTTAATTTCACTATTGCTCCTATTAACACCCTATCCGAAGGAATATCTTCATAATCAATAATTCGTCCATTGCTTAATTTGCCTTCTAATTCAGCGATTTTTGCCTCATTTAGACCCTGTGCATTTTTGGCTGCATCGTATTCCGAATTTTCTTTTAGGTCTCCATGCTTTCGAGCTATTCCTATCTCCTTGGACAGCTCTCCGCGCCGCACAGTCCTTAAATATTTCAGTTTATCTCTTAACTTTTCATAACCTTCTAGAGTTAAATAGGTTTTTTGCATGCTCATTTCCAGCCTCCATAAATTTTTTCGTTACAAGAAATTTTCCAATATTCTCTAAACAACAATTAATTTTCCTGTTGCTTCAGCAATAAGCAGGTTTGATTCACTCTGTATCTTTGACATGGCAAATACAATTCTGTGGGTTCTTCTCAAGATTTCGCCTGTTAAAATATACTTTTTGCCTACATAAGCTGGATTTTTAAACCTCACATTGATTTCAGCCGTAAGACAATTAATTCCAAGTTCAAAGGCTAATTTTCCCATCGCCTCATCCAGAAGTGTACTCACAATACCGCCATGCACTATATTCGCATAACCTTGAAGAGAACTGCTAGGAATAAACTCTGCCTTAATCTTATTATCTGAAACCTTGAAATTAATCTTTAATCCATCAGAATTTTTCTTGCCGCATACAAAACACTTATGGTTATCCTCAAGCTTCATAATTTAACCCCTACAATTGAATTTTCAATTAAGACTTATTTTGATATAATACAGTTTATTGGAGAGATATAAAATGAAAATTGAAGTAGCGGATCATTCCGGATTCTGTTTTGGTGTAAAAAGAGCTATTAAGATAGTTGAAGACAACCTTAAAAAAGAACAGGATGTTTATTGTCTTGGACCATTAATTCATAATCCTCAGGTAGTAAAGAGTCTCATGAATAGAGGATTGAAGATAGTCAAAGATATCTCAATCATAAAAGAAGGAGCTTTAGTCATCTCTGCGCACGGGCTTGAACCTGAACTGGTTAAAAAAGCGGCTGAAAAAGGTCTGAAAATTATTGATGCTACTTGTCCATTAGTCAAGAAAGCACAAAAATATGCTGAACAGTTAAAAAATGATAAATATCATATCATCATTATCGGAGACAAAAATCATGCTGAGACAAAAGGCATCGTAGGATTCTGTGGAACCAATTTTCAGGTTGTTGGCAACAAATCTGAAATTGATATCAAAAGACTTCAGAGTGATAAAAAAATCGGGATAGTCTCACAGACAACTCAAGGGATATGGAATCTTAGAGAAATCTCCACGACAGCACTTCCCTACTCTGATGAATTAAGAATATACAATACAATATGTGAAACCACTCTAAAAAAACAAACCGCTGCTAGACAACTTGCAAAACGCTCTGATGTAATGATAGTGATCGGAGGATATAACAGCGCAAATACAAAACGATTAGTTGAAGTCAGCAAAGAAACAGGTGTAAAAACCTATCATATAGAGACAGCTC
>CAZMXO010000060.1:0-6384 GCA_964570265.1 uncultured bacterium | reverse complement strand
GGGTATTTTTACTGAATCCTATGAAGGATTTCCCCTAAATGTTTAATTTTACCCAATAATTAGAGTAATATATTTCCCATAGTCATCATCGTTATATTTCTGAAAGCTATCAATATCAAAAACTACATATTGTGGAGGCATAGGGAGATGAGGAATTACTCCCATACAAGCATTCGGCTCATAAGTTTCTGCGTAGCTTCTTAAAACTTCAAGAGTCGACGTGTTCTTTTCTATTGAGACGCATCCAGATAGAAAGAATGCTAACAGCAATAAAAAGGATATTCCGCTCATTCTCATTTTGGTTTCTCCCAACTCACCCGTCAAAAAGCGAAACTTCTTGGTCATGTGCAGTACTTCCCATTAACCTTCTTTACCAGAAAGCTATTTTCGTTCTTCTTTACTGTCTCAATATCCAATGTTCTAACTCCCACTGTCCTTACTATATTAGACAAGTCTCCAAGCTTAATCCTTTGAATTATTTTTAGTATACATCAGAAGTTTAGAACGCTCAACCGATTCAGAAATTGATAAACGGAAGTTAGTAACGTTTTACCAATTGAAGGGTTTTGTCAATTGTGTTAATTTGAATTATACAATACTCAGTGGGTTTTATTACATGAACCAGTTGCTTGACCAGTTTATAGATTATCTTTCAGTGGAACGAGGGCTCTCTGCTAATACATTAGAAGCTTATAAAAGGGATTTAACCAAATTCTCTAATTTTTTAGATAGAGAATCTACAGTAAACATACAGGACGCAGGTTCCAGAGACGTAATAAACTATCTCATTTATCTTAGAAAAAGCAAGCTTGCCATACGTTCCATTTCAAGAAATCTAGTTGCCATAAGAATGTTTTATAAGTTTTTGGTTAATGAAGACATAATAAATGATGATCCTACTCTAAACCTTGATTCTCCAAAAACAGGTTTGTCTTTACCTGAAGTGCTTTCTCAGGATGAAGTAGAGAGATTATTAGCTTTGCCGAATAATAAAGAACAGGGAATAAAAGATAAAGCAATACTTGAGCTTCTTTATGCTACAGGTATGCGGGTATCGGAGCTTATTAATCTTCCTATTGATAATATAGATTTGCATGAAGAGTATCTCAAATGTATTGGCAAGGGCTCAAAGGAGCGCATTATACCTGTTGGCAGAAAAGCTCAGAGAGCTGTTAAAAAATACATAGACGTAGTAAGGAGCAAATATGTTTCCAGAGGTAACAGCAATATGCTTTTCATAACACGGCTTGGCAGAAAATATACAAGACAGGGTATATGGAAGATAATAAAGAAATACTCTAGATTAATGGGGTCGAATAAAGAAATAACGGTTCATACATTAAGGCACTGTTTTGCTACGCATCTTCTCTCTCAGGGCGCGGATCTGAGGTCTGTTCAGGAAATGCTTGGTCATGTAGATATTTCCACCACACAAATTTACACTCACATAGACAGAGCCCGTCTCAGAGAAGTTCATCAGAAGTTTCATCCAAGAGGGTAAGGGTAGGGACGCAAGAATATTGCTAAATCAATAAGAGTTTGATATGTTTTATATTGAGAAAGCGAGGGAATATGGATTCCATATATTAATTGTTATATAAATCATGAAATTCAGAGACATCTTAAAAACGAAAGTTAAACCGGAATTAAATAATATTTACACGGGAAAACCATTTATAACTAAAACGGGTAAAGACTTTGGTTGGTTTTGTAGAGAACATGCGTTGCATTTGTTTATTTTAGGTAAATTACTTGGTTATCAGGCAAATATCTGTATAGGAGATTTTTTGGTAAGTATACCGGGTAAAGAAAATATCACATCAGTAGGAGACAGTGGCGATCATGCGTGGTGTTGTGTCAATAATGAAACCCCTATTGATGTCAGCCTCTATTTAGGGCATATCTACCCAACGTTACCCGATATTCCAATAGTCTATGGCACTTCTGATATTGATAATGGTAGTTACAAAGTATTTAATTTCATTAATGAGGATGATAATAAGATTTTAGAATTATCAAGTTCTAATAGCAATTTAGTTGCCTACAACGAAAAAAGTAAACCAGAGTTTAGCCCAATCGAATTATTAGAAAATCCTTTTATGTTTCTTTTTCTACCACCGTCAGGTTCTCTCAAATTCACAGAAATTTATGGTGAGGATATATTTTACCAAATAACTTATCATTGCTATAAAATCGCCACTAAAAACATAAAGTCTCTATATTCATACAGAGATTCTAAGTCATCAGTTAAAGGAATTATTAAATTTAATTCCAACGCAAAAAAAGAAATTATAAACATGTTAAGCAACAATTAAAATATAACAATGCCATACACTGGATTTTTGTTACGCTGCCGCTCCACAAAAACCAGTGATGGCAGGCGTTCGGGACGAATCTTGAAGCACTGCTTTTTGATTTCTGAAACTCCGGAATAAAAATTATTATTATTGATAGGAGAAAGTACGTGTATTTCATATATTAATTGTTATACTAAAAAATATTATGAATAATATTACAAACATTCTTATGGTTGGGTTTGGTGGATTTCTTGGCGCAATTTTTCGATATTTAGGCGGTGGAATAATTCAAAACATATCTAAAAATCATACTTTTCCTTATGGAACTCTCATTGTTAATTTGCTTGGGTGTTTTCTTATTGGTCTTCTGGGTGGATATTCAGATAATATGGATATGTTTTCTTCCAAAACACGTCTTTTTATCTTCATAGGTATACTTGGAGGATTTACAACCTTCTCTACATTCGGATACGAAACTATTGCTTTATTGCGCGACAGAGCAGTGATCGTCGCTTTAATAAATATAAGTATGCATTTTATATTTGGGTTATTTTTTGTATATTTGGGTTATTCACTTTCAATGCGTTAAGGAGGGATATTTATGCTTCCAAAACAAGGACAATTATTACGAATATTTATAGGTGAAAGCGATCGTCATGAAAATATGCCACTTTATGAATGGATTGTTCGTAAAGCTCGTTCCGACGGCATGGCGGGAGCTACTGTCTTAAGGGGTATGGAAGGTTTTGGTGCAAATAGTCATATGCACACTGCAAAAATATTACGGTTGTCTCAAGATTTGCCTATTGTAATCGAAATAGTTGACACAAAAGAAAAAATTCAAAATTTCATAGCATCAATAGATGAATTTATCAAAGGAGGACTTGCTACAATAGAAAATATACAAATAAGATTTTACCGAAGTAGTAATAAAACCGTATAACAAATCAAATCAGCATGAGATATCAAGATTTTATAAAAAAATACAATTCATACATAATAGAAGTAATAAAAGAATACAAAAAACCATTAATTTTAGTGTCTTTTTTATTTCTTGTAGGTTTTGCTCTTGGTACCGTTAGCAACATAGATATTTTCATACTTTTTAAAGATGTTTTTACCAGATTATTTGATAAATTTAAAGATTCACATGGCATAAATCTTTTATTAAAAATATTTTTTCATAATCTGTTTGCTGTTGCTATAGCTATAATATTAGGATTTGTTTTTGGGATATTTCCGATAATTTCAGCACTAATAAATGGATTTATAATAGGTTTATTACTGGCTACTCTTAACGATTCTGCAATTATTTCTCCAGCAAAATTCATACTGGTATTAATTCCACACGGAATATTCGAAATCCCAGCGTTGTTTTTGTCATTTGCACTAGGTATTAATTTGGGAAGCTGGCCTTTTAAAAGGGATAAAAAAGCATTTTTTAAAAATACTTTTAATAAATATTTTCCAATTTGTCTAAAGATAATCATTCCATTCTTATTTATTGCAGCTATAATTGAGACAATAGGTATTGAGGTAACACGTGCAATACGGTGACTTCTAATATTATGCAACGAGAAAATATGGATAAATTTTTAGAGGCTGCAATTGAGGAAGCGAAAAAGGGGATGGCTGAGGGTGGTGTTCCTATCGGAGCGGTACTCGTTATTGATGGCCGAATAGTTGGGCGCGGTCACAACCAGCGAGTACAAAAAGGAAGTGCGGTCTTGCACGCAGAAATGGATTGTCTGGAAAATGCGGGACGAATTAAAGCATCCGATTATCGTCGAGCAACGTTATACTCAACGTTGTCTCCATGTGATATGTGCAGCGGGGCAGTGCTTCTCTATGGGATTCCAAAGGTAGTTATTGGAGAGAACCGTACATTTTGCGGACCGGAAGATTATGTGAGGTCGCGAGGTGTAGAAGTGGTGATTATTGATAACCAAGAATGTCGTCAGATTATGGAGACGTTTATCAAAAATAATCCGGAACTATGGAATGAAGATATTGGTGAGCCAAATGTTAATACGTAATCCGCATTGGGTAGAAGAACTACTCGCGCACAGTCCAAAGGTCTTCCGGACAATGGAAGATCGTATGCATTTTGTAATTACACTGGCGCGGGAAAATGTTCAGAGACAAACAGGAGGGCCTTTTGGTGCTTGTGTGTTCGATGCGAGTGGGTGCCTTATTGCGCCGGGAGTGAACGTCGTTGTGACAAGCAATTGCTCAATACTTCACGCGGAGATAGTCGCGATCGCGCTGGCACAGAAGAAGCTCGGCCGATACGACATCAGTGATGAAGGGAAGAACGACTATGAGTTGGTAACTTCTACAGAGCCCTGCGCAATGTGTTTCGGAGCTATTCCCTGGTCGGGGGTCACACGGCTGGTCTGTGGTGCTCGAGATGAAGATGCGCGTTACATTGGTTTCGACGAAGGACCGAAGCTTCCGGACTGGCAGCAAGCCCTCGAAGAACGAGGTGTGCAAGTGTCACGGGATGTTCTGAGACAAGAAGCTGTTGATGTGCTCAATCTCTACGCGAAAGTAGGCGGAGCAATTTACAATGCACGCAGGGGCCGCGAAATAGATCCTCAACAATAAATTTACATAACCACGGAGGGAATAAAAATGGCTTTGTTTTTTTCGAAAACTAATAAGCTTCTGGAAATGATAGAAGGATATTTAGAAAAAGTTACTGAATGTATGGAGCTGGCTCAGAAAACACTTTTGCTCTATATTGAGAAAGGTTCCTGTGAGGAATTCGATGGGTTTGTGACCAAAACTCATATAGCTGAATCATGCAGTGATGATTTAAGAAGGGAGATTGAAATTTCGCTGTATGAAAAGGCATTAATCCCTGAATCAAGAGGTGATATCCTTGGCTTGTTGGAGACTGTTGATAAGATTCCAAACAAAGCGGAATCTGTTGCGTTTCAAATGCAAACAGAGGAGCTGAAGATCCCTGATGAGTTTAAATTGGAACTGCGTAAGATAATCAATATAAACTTTGATATTTTCAAAGACGTTAAACGGGCAATTAGAGCTGTATTTAAGAATATTAAAGAAGTAAGACACATTACAAATGAGATAGATAAAAAAGAGAGCAGTTCTGATTCTATGGAAAGGGATTTAATTAAAAAATTGTTCAGCTCAAATATTGACATTGGAGAGAAAATTCTCCTGAAAGAATTGATAATTGAGATTGGCAGTATATCAGACAGAGCTGAAAATGTTGCAGATCGACTGAATATAATGGCAGTAAAGAGACTAATTTAATGTTTTTCAGTCTTAGTTATCTAAAATTATTAGGCGGCGTTTATTTGGGCTGGTCATTAGGCGCCAATGATGCTGCAAATATCTTTGGACCTGCAGTTTCCTCAGGAATGGTCAAATTCCGAACAGCGGCAATCTTTATTACTATTTTTGTAATACTAGGCGCAATAATAGGTGGAATGCCGGGAATGAAAACACTTGGAGCCCTTACAAGCCAGAATGTAAATACAGCCTTTGTTATTTCTGTTGCGGCAGCTATTGCCGTAACTTTATTAATAATATTGAAACTGCCTGTTTCTGCATCTCAAGCAGTTGTTGGGGCGATACTAGGTATCGGGATTTTACAAAAACAAGTTAATCTTGGCAGCTTAAAAAAAATTGTAATTTGCTGGATATGCACACCAATTGGTGCCGCTATTATAGCAATTTTACTCTATGTGCTTTTAACTTATATACTTAGAAAAATAAACGTGCATTTTCTTGATTTTGACAGGACTGTGCGATTTATGCTGATATTCTCAGGAGCTTACGGAGCTTATGCGCTTGGAGCAAACAATGTTGCGAATGTAACAGGAGTTTATTTTCAGGCTGGAATGCTTACACCATTTTTAGCTGCATTAGTAGGAAGTATCAGTATAGCGTTTGGCGCAGTTACGTATAGCAGAAATCTTATGACGACAGTAGGTAAAAGCATTATTCCTTTAAATGCCTTTTGCGCTTTAATCGTAGTACTTTCAGGGGCTATAACAGTTGATATATTTGCGCATATTGGAGTTCCTGTTTCTACATCTCAAGCTGTGATAGGAGC
>CAZMXO010000059.1:0-6793 GCA_964570265.1 uncultured bacterium | reverse complement strand
CGCGCGATGATATAGTAGCTCCAGTGATGGCGTCAATAGTTCCTTTGCGGGAGTCTTTTTTTAGCAAAACTTGTTTCAAGGTTTTATTCATAAACTGATCTGTGAATTTCTCACTTTTTATTCTTGTTCCAAGACCCGGTGTTTCATTTTGGTTTGTGACGATGATAGATCTAATTGTTTTGTTAAAATTCATACCCACTTTAATTTTAATTGTGCCGCCAAATCCTTTTCCGGATGCATCTATTGCATATCCTATTAACTTATTTTTTATATAAACTTTGTAATAGACATAGTTGTCTTTACCAGTAGTTAGGCTAAAGCTTGTTGCTTCCGGGAAAATATTTTTTAGAGCCTTTTTCTCTTCTAATTTAATTCGTTTTACAATAGGTTCTTTTGTAACAGTATAAACCATGCCTAGAATTGCGCCTGAAACAGCGGCGATTATAAATAAACTTATTGATAATTTAAATATATTACGCATTTATCTCTCCGAATTTCTTAGGGATAGTCCACTTCCATCTATCTATTAATGGAGTTACAGCATTCATCAATAATATGGAATAACATACTCCCTCAGGATATCCGCCTTTCAATCTTATTAGAACCACTATTATCCCGGCTCCCAATCCAAAAATAATTTTGCCCTTGGGAGTTATTGGAGTTGTTACATAATCCGTTGCCATAAAGAAAGCGCCAAGAATTAATCCTCCGCTCAATACGCTGAATAACGCGTCTCCGGTAAATAATCCGTTATGTCCGAATATCCATGAAAGCAGCGCTACACACCCAATATAGGAAACAGGAATATGCCATGAAATTCGTTTTCTTATGAATAAAAATATTGCGCCTAACAAAATAGCAATAGCAGATGTCTCTCCAATGCATCCTCCTGTATTTCCGATAAACAGATTCCAATAGGAAGGAAGTTCCTGAGACAGATTAAGCTTTACTATCGCTAACGGAGTTGCGCTGGTTATTGTATCAATTCCTTCGAAGAAGCTCAGCTTTGGCTCCAGCCATGTGGTCATAAAAGTAGGCCAGGAAGCCATAAGTATTGCTCTCCCTATGAGTGCAGGGTTGAATATATTGCGTCCAAGACCGCCGAATACTTCTTTCCCGAGTATGACTGCACACGCAGATCCAACTGCAGGCAGCCATAAAGGCACGCCTGGAGGTATTATCATGGCTAACAGAAGACCTGTTACAATAGCACTGCCGTTTGATATGGTTTTGAGCCCTCTGATTTTAGATATAATTAACTCAGTTATTACGGCTGTTAAAACGCTTATTACAATCGGATACAACGCTTGTGTTCCGAAAAAATAAATTCCCATACCAAGCGCAGGCACAAGGGCTATTATAACATCCAACATTATATTTTTAACGGATAAGCTGGAATGAATATGAGGAGATATCGAAAGAGTATACATTATTTTTTTAACCGTGTTTTCCCATATTTTATATAATGGACTATTGGTATATGCGCGGGACATACATATGTGCAAGCTCCACATTCTATACAATCTAGTAGTCCGTATTCTTTTGCATGTTCAAGCTGGTCATTTTTTATAGAGCTGGTTATTACATTAGGTAATATCTTCATAGGACAGACACTGGCACAGTTGCCGCATCTTATACAGCATTCCTCTGGCTTATCACAAACCTCGTCCTTTGTTTGGACAAGTATCCCCGATGTGCCTTTAATTACCGGGACGTCTGTTGTATATTGAGCAATACCCATCATTGGACCACCCATTATTATTTTCCCTATTTCTTCTTTGACTTCTCCACATGTCTCTATTAAACTTGAAAAAGGAGTTCCTATTCTTACTCTAAGGTTTTGCGGGTTCATGATGCCTTTTCCTATTACAGTTACGATCCGCTCCACAAGAGGCTTTCTCTCTACAACAGATTCGTATACTGCAAATGAAGTACCAACATTACTGACTATCACTCCCACGTCCATTGGAAGTCCGCCGCTTGGCACTTCACGTTTTAAGAGAGTCTTTATAAGCTGTTTTTCAGCTCCCTGAGGATATTTTACCTTAAGCGCTATTATATCAATATTCGCATCTGATTCTTTATTAATTTCGTCTGCGATTTTTTTAAGCGCGTCAGGTTTATTTTGTTCAATACCGATTATGCCTTTCTTTACTCCGGTTGCTTTCATTAAGATTTTGAGTCCAGTGACAACTTGTTTTGCATATTCCAGCATTAGCCTGTGATCTGCTGTTAGAAATGGTTCACATTCAGCGCCATTCAAAATATACGTATTGATTTTTTTATTTTCCGGCGGATTGAGTTTTACATGTGTCGGAAACGCAGCACCGCCAAGTCCCACAACACCGGCTTCCCGTATAATATGTTTTATTCGTTCTGGATTGAGCGTTTTCCATTCTCTTTTTGTTTCTTTAATAGCCCATGTATCAGTCTCGTCTGACTCTATAATAATAGATAGAACTTTTCTCCCTAAAGGATGTGGCATAGGGCAAATGTCTACTACTTTACCTGATATTGTGGCGTGGACAGGAGCAGATATAAATGCATGCGCATTACCAATCTTTTGTCCTACTTTAACAATATCACCAATATTAACCACCGGCTTACATATTGCGCCTATGTGCTGCAGTAGGGGAATGATTGCTTTTTTAGGAGGGAGAAGATTTAAAATTTCCTTTGTATCGGTGCTGGTTTTAGAATCTTCCGGATGAATCCCTCCATAAAAACTAGAATTTATCATAATTCTATTTCCTAAAATAATGTCAAATGCCAGAACACATCAGGACAGATACATGGATCTGCCCCTACATTTATCTGATTTCCATATTGTAGGGGCGAATCCGTGTATTCGCCCATTATAGATTAAATTGACAGTTTACGACTTACTTGCTAGAATTTAGCGCAATAATATCAACTAATTCTTAGTTTGTCAAAAGTTGAAGGAATATAGAAAAATGATTATTGTTACTGGCGGAGCAGGGTTTATCGGGAGTGCCATTGTGTGGAAATTAAATCAGCAGGGAGAGTCTAATATTCTTGTTGTTGATGAGTTAGGAAAGAGCAGTAAGTGGAAGAATCTTCGTGGTCTTCGGTTTTTAGATTATATCAATAAGGATGTTTTTCTTGAGAAAATACTTAAAGGCGATTTTAAGACAGGCATTCGCGCATTAATTCATATGGGAGCATGCTCGGATACTACCGAGCAAGATTTAGATTATCTTTTGCTGAATAATTACGAGTATACAAAGCATCTCGCTGCTTATGCTGCCAGATGTAATGTGCGCTTTATATACGCTTCCAGCGCGGCAACATATGGAGACGGTTCTTATGGATATTCCGATGAAGAAAAAGATTTGCATAAATTTTGCCCACTGAATATGTATGCTTATTCCAAACATCTTTTTGATCTCTGGGCAGAGAAAAATGGATTATTGAAACAGGTTGCAGGACTTAAATTTTTTAATGTTTTTGGGCCAAACGAATATCATAAAGGGGAAATGAGAAGTATGGTTATGAAGGCCTTTGAACAGATAAAAAATGGAAGTAGTGGACAGGCATGCCTGTCCCTCTTCAAATCACATAAGCCGGAATACGCGCATGGTGAGCAGAAAAGAGATTTTGTATATATAAAGGATGCGGTAGAAATGACTCTGTTTTTTTTAGACAATCCGAATACGAATGGAATATTTAATATTGGCACAGGAAGGGCAGAGACATGGAATAAACTTGCAAAACTGGTTTTTGAGGCGTTGAATCTTAAGCCAGATATCAAATATATCTCAATGCCTGAAGAGATAAAGAATTCTTATCAGTATTTTACTCAAGCTGATACATCCAAACTTCACCAAGCAGGTTACGTAAGACCAATAACGTCTCTGAAGAAGGCAGTTTTTGATTATGTTCGGAATTATCTGGCCGAAAAAAAATATTTGACAAAATATAATAACCATGTATAATACGGATATTAGTAAGTCTAAAAGCGAAGGAGGTGAATAAGAAAATGTTAAAATTTTTTAGAAGACACAGAGGTTTTACGCTTATTGAATTGCTGGTTGTTATAGCAATCATCGCACTTCTTGCATCTATGCTTCTGCCTGCATTGGCAAGAGCAAGAGAAATGGCAAGAAGAGCAAAGTGCATAAGCAATCTGAAACAGCTCGGTCTCGCTATGCACATGTATTCACAGGACTATAATGAGTTCTTTCCAAAATCAACAAAAACTGCAGATGGGATTGAGAGCTTATGTGGAGGAGTCATAATTTTCTATCCTGATTATGTGTCGCAATTGCGCCTTTTTGAGTGTCCAAGCTCGAGCTCTTTCCATGTGACTACAGAGGCGGTGATAGGCGAAACCGATTGTTGTGACTATGGATATAATAGTCCAGCTAATTTAGCACTGTCAGAGATGGATGGCTCGGATACACCGATGATGGCTGACATCAAGGGAGCAACATATGGAAAGAATGCTCACCACCCAAAACCGGATATCATCAATGTGTTGTATCTTGACGGACACGTTACTGCTTTGAAGGGTGGAGTGTCTGCGCTTATAGAACCGAGCAAAGTTGATTTGAGTAAGTAGTTTTAGTGATACTACAAAAAAATAGCTCCGATTATTTCGGGGCTGTTTTTTTTGCTTTAATTCCTAGTTTTTGATATAATAAATGACAAATTCCAATGTCAAATGAAATCCGAAACCCAAATGACCAAAACAATGTTTTAAATTTAGAACGGGCGAATACACAGATTCGCCCCTACGATATGGGAATCGGGATAAATGTAGGGGCAGATCTATGTATCTGCCCTTATATGTTTTAATTACCATGAGAGAAAATTGAGAAGGAAAATATCAGAAATCTGCCTGTTAGCTATTATCTTCTTTGTTCCGATAGCGGTTTTTAAGGCTGCGTATAATTATGTATTCATAAAATTTGTCATAGCTCAAGCTATGGTGTTCTGTGTCATATTATTGTGGCTCTATAATTGGTTATTCCAAAACTCCCCGAAGGAGAACAAGTTCCCTACGGGGCAGGCAAAACTCAAAACTCAAAACTCAAAATTGGGTTTGCCTTCAGGGTTTATATCTGCTTTTTGTATATGGTGCTTAGTATCATTCTTCATGGCATGGAACAAGTTTGCCAGCGCTACGGAATTGGTAAACTTGTTTACATATATTTTGCTCTATTTCGTTGTATTAGAGACATGTAAATACAGGTCGGCATTTTTAAGGATTTGTTTTGCGTGGTTTTTGGCTACATTCATAGCAGAAGTTATACTGCTTAACCATTTTAGCATTCCTGTAATTCACAATTTGCCGCGGTTGTTTGGCAATCCCACATTCTTTGCTCCATATATTGTTTTGTGCATACCTGTGATATTATCTTTTATCCTGTATTTTTTTGTGAATGGGCGGAGGCAAGCACCGCCCCTACTTTTCGCGTTGTGTTGTATTTTAATTGTAACCAGCATTCTTTCCCTTTACAAATTAGAAGCGAGAGCCGCATGGATCGGGCTTTGTGTTTCCCTTGTGTTTTTTGCCTGCGCATTTGTTTATTTAAGATGGGGGCCGGCGAAAAGTTTTTACTTATTTATTGGAGTGATTCTCTTATGCATTGCTGTATGGCAGATAAGATCAGAGTCGATAATGAAAGCTATTAATGAAGAGCTGCTCACAGGAACTATTGGAATACGAAAGTGGATATGGCTGGGATCACTGAAGATGTTTCTGGCCAGCCCTTTTATAGGTTGGGGAATAGGCAATTTTGCCATAGTTTATCCGCAGTTCAGATGCCCTGAGTACTTTTTGAATCCTCATGCTGTAAATGCGACACAACATGTACATTGTGAGGCACTTGAAATTGGGTGCGAACTGGGAATCGTAGGATTGGTACTTCTTGGAGTAATTATAGGCAATATTCTTTTTCGAGGTATACATGCGGCAAGAAATACCGATGACAGGCTCAAGAAGTATTTGCTTATAGGATTTGTATCCGGAATAGCAGGTATGCTTTTTGAGAATCTGGGGAATGTAGATTTAAGATTTCATTCTTCAGGTATATTTCTATGGTTTGCTCTGGGATGTGTATCTGCTCTAAGTGGTTGGAAAACTCAAAAACCTCCGAAAGAAAACAAATTTCCTACAGGGAAGGCTGGGCAGACAAAATTCAAGATTCCGATTATGATTCTATTTTCAATGTTGTTTTTATTTATATTCAGTTATTTTTCGCTCAGGCCTTTAATTGCAGAGGTGTATTTCAGGAAAGGGGTTGAGTATCGAAATGAAAAGGACTGGAATAAAGCTATAAATATGTACCAAAAGACTGTCCAGTTTAATAGGGGACATCTTAAGGCGTATTATCGCCTGGCATTTGCCTATGCCAAGATAAAAAACATAAAAGATGCTTTTAGAGTATATTATCAACTCGCTGAACTAGCTCCTGATTATGCTGATATCCATTATAATCTGGCAAAGTTGTATACCATTACTGAGGATTACAAAAAAGCTGCTGAGGAACTTGATATAGCCGTGAGACAGAATCCCTACAATGATAAGGGGTTGATGAGTTTAGGAGATGTATATGAAAAGCTGGGGAAGCTTGACCTTGCAACTCAACAGTATAAAAGAGTTATTAAACTTAATCCCCGCTTCGGAGGAGCGCATAATAATCTTGGGAATATTTATATGATGAAAAAAGAGTGGGAGGAGGCAATTGAAGAGTATAAATTTGCCTTAATGCTTATGCCAAAAGCTCTTGGAGTTGCTCGTAATTTGGGAGTGGCTTATTATAACAAA
>CAZMXO010000058.1:0-6832 GCA_964570265.1 uncultured bacterium | reverse complement strand
TTGGTGATATTGCAGCGTTTTCAACTATGTTTGGCAAACTTCATGCAACAGGAGGACAGGGTGGAGTTGTCTATACTAAAAACGAAGAGCTTTTTTGGAATGCTAAGCGATTTGCTGACAGAGGCAAACCTTTTAATTTGCCTGATGCTAAAGGCTGTGTTACAGCAGGCTTGAATCTTAACCTTAATGAGCTTTCAGCAGCTATTGGTGTAACACAAATCAAGAAACTAAATTCTATAATTTCTAGACGTAGAAAAGTTGCTGAAGCTATAAAAGAAAGACTCAATAAGGAATCAGAGATTGTATCTATAGGATGGCAGGTGACTGAAACAAAATCAGTATATTGGTTTATGCGCATACATGTTAAAACAGACATGCTTAAAGTTAATAAAATGGCTTTTGCTGAGGCTGTAAAGGCAGAGGGAATTTCTGTGACTCCATCTTACCGTCATATTCCATCAGAATCTCCTTGGTGGAGAAGTAGTGGTTCATGGGAATTTTGTAAACGAGAATATAACAAAAATTTCTCTTGTCCAAATGCAATATTCGCAACAGATAGTCATTTCAATATCTCATTGAATGAAAATTATGGTAAAAAAGAAATAGACGATATAGTTAATGCACTTAAAAAAGTAGAACAATCTTACAAAAAATAGGAGAACTCAAAAAATGGAAAAGCTAGCGCTTTTAGGCGGACCAAAAACAGTTAAAGTCGACCCAGGGGATATGTTCAATTGGCCAATTATTACAAAAGAGATGGAAGATGGTGTTTTAAAAGTACTCAGGGAAGGAAAGATGTCTGGCAATGACGTTACAAAAGAATTTGAAAAGGAATATGCAAAATGGCATGGTATGAAATACGCGCTTGGACACTCTACGGGAACCGGTGCATTGCATGGGGCAATGTTTGGTTTAGGTATAGGACATGGAGATGAAATAATCTGTCCAAGTATAACCTACTGGGCATCAGCTATGCCTGTATACTCTCTTGGTGGTACTGTTATATTTTGCGATATTGATAAAGACACCTTGAATATTGATCCAAATGATATTGAACACAGAATCACTGAACGAACAAAGGCTATTTTAGTGGTTCATTACGCAGGGATGCCTGCTGATATGGATCCTATTATGGAGATTGCTCGCAAACATAACATCAAAGTCATTGAGGATGTTTCTCATGCACATGGAGCATTGTACAAGGGAAAACTTACAGGAACATTTGGTGATGTTTCGGCTTTTTCATTAATGAGCGGCAAATCCCTTGCAGTAGGAGAAGCAGGTATTATGCTTACAAACGATCAAAGAGTCCATGAACGCGCACTTCTTTTTGGACATTATGCACGCCATAATGAGGTTCAGCTAGAAGATCTTAAGCCATTGACAGGTCTTCCTTTGGGTGGATATAAATACAGGATGCATCAGTTGAGTTCTGCAGTAGCCCTTGTACAGATTAAGAATTATTCAAAGCAGATGAAAGAAATAGATAAAGCAATGAATTATTTTGCCGACCTTTTAGAAGGAGTGCTAGGTATTAAGGTCCGCCGTCCTGAAAAGGATTCAGGGACTACTATGGGTGGCTGGTATTCAGCCAGAGGATTGTATCGTCCTGAAGAACTTGGAGGACTTTCAGTTAAAAGATTCTGTGAAGCGGTAAATGCTGAAGGAGCAACATGTAGCCCCGGAGCAAATAAGGCATTGCATCCACATCCCATTTTTAATGAGATAGACGTATATAATCAGGGAAAGCCTACTTGTATCGCAAATTCTCCTGAAGGGGTTGATGTAAGACAACCCGTTGGCAGTCTACCGGTTTCCGAAAATATACATAAATATACTTTTGGTATTCCATGGTTCAAGCACTACAGACCTAACATAATAGAAGAACACGCAAATGCAATTAAGAAAGTGGCTGAGAATTACAAGGAACTTCTATCAGGAGACACCAAAGAAGAAGATGCAGGGGGATTCGGTTTAACTGCCAGACTGTAAGCATTATCCAAGTGATTCGCCATTATTTTGGCTTGACAGATTCTTGACAGTAGGAAATGAATTTGTTACTATAAGTTTGTCTTCGGGGCAGGGTGAGATTCCCTACCGGCGGTGAGCCTTTTCGTTATTGAAGGAAGCCCGCAAGTTCTGGTTTCTGTAGTTATGCAGAATTAGGATTGATACGGTGAGAGTCCGTAGCCGACAGTATAGTCTGGATGGGAGGAGATAAAAGTGAAATTGGTTTGAACCCTGGAGAGATTCGGGGTTTTTTTATTTTAACTTGTGAGATTAAATGGTTAGCGAAGACATAAAATTTATGAAACTGGTTTTAGCTCTAGCAAGGAAAGGAGATGGACATACATCTCCTAATCCAATGGTTGGAGCGCTTATTGTTAAAAACGGAGAGATCATTGGGCGAGGATACCATGCGTATGCCGGAGCGAATCATGCAGAGATTTGCGCCATTGAAGACGCTGGTAGAAAAACAAAGAGCGGGACATTGTATGTAAATTTGGAACCATGTGTACATACTAATAAAAAAACACCTCCATGTGTGCCTGTTATTGTTAAAAGCGGATTGAGCAGAGTAGTGATAGGGATTAAAGATCCGAATCCACTAGTAAATGGCAAGGGTATGCTGGCATTGGAAAAAGCCAATATTCAGACTTTATGCGGAGTTATGGAAAAGCAAGCAAGTGATATTAATAAGACTTATATCAAACATATAACAACTGGACTACCGTTTGTCACGGTTAAATATGCAATGAGTATTGACGGTAAAATTGCCACAAGAACAGGTGACTCGAAATGGATAAGCAACGATAAATCAAGAAGGTTTGTACATAGGCTAAGAAGTCTTTCGGATGCAGTTCTTGTCGGATTAAATACCGTTATTAAGGATGACCCGCGTCTTACACCAAGACACGGCAGCATTACGGATAGAATGCCCGTAAGGATAATATTGGACAGTAATGTAACTATTCCCCTAAAATCAAGGGTTTTGGACAGGTCGCTACCTGTCCCTACTATTATTGCAGTCACGGAGAAAGCTCCTAGTTCCAAGGTTGAAAAGCTGAAACAAATTGGCGTTGAAGTAATATGTTGTGAAAGTACTAAAGATAATATGGTTGATATTTGCGACCTGCTTACTAAGTTAGGCGAAAAAGGTATTACGAGTATTCTTGTTGAAGGGGGCTCAGGAGTGATATCCTCATTTATTGAAGAAAGAGCAGTAGACAAAATTTATGCATTTATTGGTCCAAAAATAATAGGTGGAAATGAGGCACTTGTTCCTTTTGTGAGCAATGGAGTAAGTAGAATAGAAGATGCAGTTTCCCTAAAGGATATTAAAGTCAGAAGATTTAAAGATGATATAATGATAGAAGGGTATCCAAACTGGTAATATACATATGTTTACTGGAATAATTCAGGAAATAGGCAGTGTTCTTAGAATAAAGAAGAGTTCTCAGGTCTGCGAACTCTGTATTGCGGCGAAAAGCATAAAGAACGCAATGATAGGAGATAGTATTGCAATTAATGGGGTTTGTTTAACTATTTCAAAAATACAGGAAAGAGATTTCTCAGCGGATGTAGTTAATGAAACTTTACAGAGAACCAATCTTAGTTTATTGCGTGTCGGAGACAGGGTTAATATTGAAAGTCCTTTACGTGTAGGAGACGGATTAAGCGGGCATTTTGTTCTTGGACATATTGATAATACGGGAACTATTATATCCGCAGTTTCTTTGGGTAATGGGATCCTTGAAATAGAAACAAAAGATGAGATTATGAAGTATATCGTAGAGAAAGGTTCCATAGCTGTTGACGGAATAAGCTTAACGGTTGCCGGAGTTTCTAGGAAGAGTTTCAAAGTAGCGCTTATTCCGCATACTATCAGCGCTACAACATTGCGTAATAAAAAAATAGGAGATATTGTCAATTTAGAGGTAGATATATTAGGAAAACATGTTGCCAAAATTTTAAAATATAAAGAATCAAAGCTGAGTTTAGGCTTTTTAGAAGAAAAGGGGATAATCTAAATATGAAGAAATACAAGTTCAACACGATACAGCAGATAATAGAGGATATCAAAGTAGGGAAATTTGTTATTGTAGTGGATGATGAGAACAGGGAAAACGAAGGAGATTTAGTTATAGCAGCAGAGAAGATAACTTCGGATGGAATTAATTTTATGGCAAGGCATGGCAGGGGTTTAATTTGTGTTCCTATGACAGAAAAACGTCTAAGTGAGTTGGAGATTGATGCTATGGTGCCGGATAGTTCAGATCGGCTTGATACGGCGTTTACAGTGTCTGTTGATGCGGAAAAAGGGGTGACAACAGGTATATCGGCTCGTGATAGAGCATTGACCATAAAAACGCTTATAGATTCCAAAGCAAAGCCGGATGACTTAACAAAGCCAGGACATATTTTCCCACTAAAAGCGAAGGCTGGGGGTGTTTTAGAAAGAGCAGGACACACAGAGGCGTCTTTAGACATAACAGAGCTGTCCGGATTGTATCCTGCTGGTGTGATTTGCGAAATAATGAATGAAGACGGAACCATGTCAAGAGTTCCTGAACTTATTAAGTTTGCAAAACAATACAATTTAAAGATCTGCACAATAGCCGATCTGATTAAATACAAGAGAAAATTCGGGAAACTGGTTAAAAGAATTGTGGAGACGGAACTGCCGACAAAATACGGACCATTTAAGCTCATTACTTATGAGAGCATAATCGATCATTCTGTTCATATTGCGCTTGTAAAAGGAGACCTTAAAAATAAGAAAAATGTGCTTGTTAGAGTACACTCACAGTGCTTAACAGGAGATACATTCGGATCATTAAGATGTGACTGTGGGGAGCAATTATCTCTGGCGTTAACGGAAATTCAAAAGCAAGACGCAGGGGTTCTTCTTTATATGTCTCAAGAGGGTCGGGGGATTGGATTGGCGAATAAATTGCGCGCGTACAGTCTTCAGGATAAGGGATTAGACACAGTTGAAGCAAATGTGGAACTTGGATTTCATCCTGATTTAAGAGATTATGGAATTGGAGCCCAGATATTGGTAGACTTGGGGTTGAAAACCATACATTTATTAACAAATAATCCGAAGAAGGTTATTGGGTTGCAGGGATATGGGCTGAAGATTACAGAAAGGATACCCATTGAAGTCAAACCGAATAATGAAAACAAGAAATATCTCAAGACAAAGAAAGAGAAATTAGGGCATATGCTGAGGCATATGTAAAATTCAAAATTAAATAAAGGGAGGGTGAACGAGATGAAAACATACGAAGGGAAAATGGTTGTTGAAGGGAAGAAGTTTGGTGTTGTTGTATCAAGGTTTAACGAGTTTATTACGTCAAAGATGCTGGATGCATGCGTAGACACACTCAAACGTCACGGCGCTAAGGATGAAGAGCTAGCTGTTACCTGGGTGCCCGGATCATTTGAGATTCCATACGCTGCTGATAAGATGGCGAAAAGCAAGAAGTATGACAGTGTTATTTGCATTGGCGCATTGATTCGCGGAGGCACACCGCATTTTGACTATATAAGCTCACAGGTAACAAAGGGGATAGGTCAAATCTCTCTCTCCACGGGAATTCCTGTAATATATGGCGTAATTACCTGCGATACATTGGAGCAGGCAATTGAAAGAGCAGGAACAAAATCCGGAAACAAGGGCAGAGACGCCGCTCTCTCAGCAATTGAAATGGTGAATCTGTTTGATGAGATTGGGAAGTGAATTTGTTGACGTTCCAAGCAATTATTAGTGCAGTAGCGTTAAAGTAACAATAACTGTTCAATGATGTTAGGTATATTGATAAATGAATGCAATTACGAATCAAGAACATTTAGCAGCCATTTTCGTAAAAGAAAACGAAAAGGTTAATTTTATAGGATCTTGTTTCTTTTTTAACTACTCAGAACAAGTTTTAGTTTGTACTGCTGAACATGTCATAAGAGGTTGGACTGGTGTATTTGTTGTTGTTGCAAAAAGTGAAGAGTATCTCGTTGAACCTGTATACTCTAATCAAGATTTTGATGTAGCTTTTTTAAAACCAAAAAAAATCCCTAAGAATATAACTTTAACTTTTTCAAGTGATAGACAAGTGCCTGGAAACTTATCTCTCTTGGCTTACGAGTATAGTACTACGGAATTTAAAGATGGTATTTTCCATACAGTTCCTGCTACTCGATTAGGTAATTGTGTTCGAGTAATTCAATTAACAGATGTTTTTGGAAAAGCAGGTCAAGATATGCTTGAGCTTTCGTTCCCAGCACTACGCGGGGCTAGCGGCGCTGCTGTTGTTCATATTCATAATGGAAAAATGATTGCACACGGTATGATAGTTGCCAATACCGAAAGACATTTAATTCCAGCGCATATTGAAACAATATTAGATCAGAACAACGAAATATTAGAAGAAAAGAAATACTTTCTTCCGCAAGCAGTAGCTGTGAATTCAATATATATCATTCATTGTTTTGAATCTTATCTAAAAATTAACAAATTAACTTAATTAAGTCTTACTTGCAAGATGCACCTAACAAAACGTTCGAGCTTATCGGTTTTTCGCTGCTCGAAAAACTGCCCTCACTTGTAATCAAGCTCGGCGAAAGCTCAACTCAACGTTCAAAAAAAGCAATAAATAATTCAAGTATTGTCATCCTGCGGTCAAGTCACAGAGTGATGAGATTGCTTCGAGATTTTATCCTTCGCAATGACGCGTGTTCATGGTAATATCAAAGCAAGATAGATATTCAAAAGGATTGGTTATGGGAAGTCGAAGAAAAGGAAGAGAACTAGCTCTTACACTGCTGTATAGAA
>CAZMXO010000057.1:0-6944 GCA_964570265.1 uncultured bacterium | reverse complement strand
TTGCTGCAATGACAGGCAACTTCTTTCAATATCTTTTTCAATTCTTTATGGGAAGAAATCTCTCTATCGCTGATTTTGGCGCTATGAACGCACTGTTCTCATTTACAGTAATAACTTCAATAGGAACGGGAACTGTGGGACTGGTTATCACAAAGTATATTGCGGGATTCAAAGGCAAAAACGAAATAGGGAAGATAAAGGGGATTATTCTTAGCTCTTCCAAATATATTATTCCAGCAGGGGTTATTATCTCTATTTTAGTTTTTGTAGCCAGATTCCAGATTATGGACTACTACAAGTTAGAGCACGCATCTCCTGTGATAATAGTTAGTTTCTCACTTTTCCTTTCATGTATTTTAAGTTTGTTTTTAGCCGCAGCAACAGGAATGCAGAGATTTAATTATATTGCTTTAAGCCAAATTTTAGGACCTTTGTCAAGAATTGGAAGCGGAGTTCTATTTGTGTGGCTGGGGTTTGGCTTGAGTGGAGCAATTTTAGCTTCTGCGGTAGCTAGCGTGACAGGAATTTTAATACTCGGCAAGGTGATAAAGGATATTCTAGAAGTAAAAATTGAATCGGTAAAAAAACACAAGAAAGAAATGCTTCTTTTTTGTGTCCCGGTAGTTATCTCGATTTCCTTTTACGCAGTATTGACAATGATTGACATGACACTTGTAAAACATTATTTCTCTGCGGAGATTGCAGGTCAATACGCAGCAATCTCTGTGCTTGGAAAAAGCATTCTGTATTTACCCTGCGCAATAGTAGTTGTTATGTTCCCAATGGTGGCTGAAGCACACACAGTCAATAAGAATACTCTATCAATTTTGAAAAAAGCCCTTCTATTCGCGCTTCTCGTATGCTCGATAGGTATATTTATCTTCTTTTTGTTTCCTGGTTTTCTATTAAGATTGATTTCACGCGGCAGATATACCGGTAATGTAAACTTGTTATGGATGTTCGGATTGGCTATGCTTCCATATGCCCTAATAGGAATAATTAATAGCTTTAATATTGCAAGACATAAAATTAGTTTTATTATTGCGCTTGTAATTGTGGCAATAGCGCAGGTTGGTTTAATATGTGTGTTCCATGAATCACTGAGACAGGTTATATACATACTTTTAATATGCGGGACATTGCTTATGCTGATAAACTTCGGATTGATTTTTTATGAAAAAAAAAGCTGATTCAAAATATCCTTTTGTTTCAATAATAATAATTGCAAAAGAAGTATCGGAGTATCTGGCAGAGTGTATAGAAAACTGTCTCAATCTTGACTATCCTGAATTTGAGATTATATTTCTACCGGATAAGGAAGAGCGTCTAAATTATAAAAACGTCTCCGTTGTTCCTACAGGCGAGAAGTGTCCTGCAATGAAGAGAAATATGGGAGTGGAAAGAGCAAAAGGAGAAATCGTTGCATTTATAGATGATGATGTTTACCCCACAGAAAGTTGGTTGAAAAATGCAGTTGCGAATTTCATTGACTCTGAAGTAGCTGCTGTTGGCGGGCCTGCTGTAACTCCTGACAATGACGATATTATGCAAAAAGCCAGCGGATTAGTATTTTCGTCAAAACTTGTTAGCGGCGAATATACTTATAGATATATAAAAGGAACAAGAAAAGAAGTCGAAGACTTTCCGTCATGCAATTTGATTGTAAGAAAAATTGCTTTTGAAAAATCAGGAGGATTCAATACTAATTTCTGGCCCGGAGAGGATACCGTTTTATGCCTTGATATCGTAAAAAAATTAAAAAAGAAGATAGTTTATGAACCTGAAGCCATTGTATATCATCATAGAAGACGTTTGTTCAGGGAACATCTTAAACAGGTTTCCAGTTATGCTAAACACAGAGGCTATTTTGTTAAGAGATTTCCTGAGACGTCTAAAAAATTTTCTTATTTTATTCCCTCATTGTTTGTTGCTGGAATAGTAACAGGTGCATTTTTTACAGGGCTTTGTGTTTTCTTTAAAGCTTTGTATTTTATTATACTTGGCATATATCTGATTTCGGCAGCATTTGAAACAGTAAAGTCCAGAAATCTTTTAGTATTTCCGGGAATTATTTTAACGCACATTACTTACGGAATATTTTTTATTAGCGGACTAATATCCAAAAAATTGGAAGAAGAATGAAGATAGTCATCGCATATCCACCGCTTAACTGCAAAGGAGACAAGAAACTTGTTCCTCTTCTCTCACAGAATAGACAGTTTCAATGGTTTCACAGTCCCACCTATATTTATCCTGTCGTGCCGGCATATGCGGCAACTATGCTTAAAAAGGCTGGGCATGAAGTGCTCTGGTATGACGGAATAGCCGAAAAGAAAACATATGAAAAATTTCTGGATTTCATTGCTGACGAAAATCCTGATTTGATAATGATGGAAACAAAAACCCCGGTGGTCAAACAGCACTGGAAGATCATCAACGAACTCAAAACTCAAAACCCATCACTCAAAACTGTCCTTGTTGGTGACCATGTGACTGCATTACCTGAAGAAAGTATGGAAAATTGCAAGGTTGATTTTATTCTAACCGGCGGAGATTACGACTTCCTTCTTCTTAATTTATGCAGAGTTCTTGAAAAGCCCATCACTGAATTAGAGCCAGGTATCTGGTATAGACAAAATGGCGAAATAAAGAACACAGGCAAATTCAAGCTTGATCACGACCTAAACAATCTTCCATTTATTGATAGAGATTTAACAAAGTGGAAGTTATATGCGTATAAAAACGGCAATTACAAGCGAACACCCGGCACTTACATAATGGCAGGAAGAGACTGTTGGTGGGGAAAATGCAAGTTTTGTTCATGGACCACGCTCTATCCGAGTTTTAGAACCAGAAAGCCGGAACATGTTTTGGATGAGATAGGAACGTTGATTGAGAAATATCACATAAAAGAGATTATGGATGATACAGGAACATTCCCAATTGGAGAATGGCTAAGAGAGTTTTGCGAAGGCATGATATCAAGGGGATATAGTAAAAAAATAAAGTTTAACTGTAATATGAGATTTGGCGCATTAAAACAAAAAGATTATAACTTAATGGCAAAAGCCGGTTTCAGATTTATACTCTACGGTCTGGAATCTGCAAGACAGGAAACACTTGACAGGATACATAAAAACCTCAAGGTTCCACAAATAACAGAAGGCGCAAAAATGGCTAAGAAAGCAGGCTTGCATCCGCATCTTACAACAATGATAGGATATCCATGGGAAACCAAGGAAGATGCATTAAAGACAATTCGGCTTGCAAAGGAGCTTTTCAGCAAGGGCTATGTAAATACACTACAGGCAACAATAATAACCCCGTATCCGGGAACGCCTCTTTTTGACGAATGCAAGAAAAAAAACCAGCTAAGAACTCTGGATTGGGACAGATACGATATGCAGGAATCTGTAATGAAGACCCCTCTCACAGATGCTGATGTAAAGCAATTTACACAGGGACTTTACAAATCCTTCATAACGCCTCGTTTTATATTCAGAACTTTAATATCCATAAGAAACTTTGATGATATAACCTTTATACTTCGCGCCGCAAAATCAGTTTTTGGACATTTAACGGATTTTAGAAAATGAGCTAAATGGAAAATTAAAATTAAACTAGACTTTACTTTAAATTTGATATAGAATAAACTTTAATTAATTTTAAATCTCTTTTTATATAGAGCTAAGGCGAATATTTATGTTAAATAAAATTTACGAAAGAGAAGTTGTTAAGCAAATAAAGAAATATTTAGACAGCGAAGACATCATTGTTTTGCATGGAGCAAGACAGGTTGGGAAAACATCCATCTTGTATTATCTTGAAAATTATTTAAAAGAGGCTGGTAGAATTACTCATTATATTGATTTAGAGGATTCCCGCTATGTAAAGATTTTAGATGCAGGGATAAAAGAATTTATAAATTATCTTTGTGAAGAAGGCGTAATAGGCAATTCCAAAAAGCACATCAAGGATAAAGTCTTTGTTTTTATTGATGAAATTCAGTATCTAAAAAATCCTTCTTCCTTTTTAAAATTAATTGCTGATCACAATAAAAATATCAAACTAATTGTTTCCGGCTCATCCAGTTTTGATATTAAAAAGAAGTTCAAAGATTCATTGGTTGGAAGAACAGTAGATTTTGAAATTTTCAACCTGTCTTTTAGAGAGTTTTTATTATTCAAAGATCATAATTTTGATAAAGAAAAAATTTTTACGGGGAAAAAAATTAGTGAATTAAAACGATTATTTACTGAATATGTTCTTTATGGCGGTTATCCCAAAATTGTTCTGACTAATGAAATTTATAAAAAAGAGAAATATCTACAGCAAATAATTGATACATATATTAAAAAAGATATCAGGGATTTAGCAGAGATAAATGATGTCAGTAAATTTAATAAACTTTTAGAAGCATTATCGTTCCAAAGTGGCAAGTTATTGAATGTTACAGAATTATCTAATACCTGCAATATTGCCAAGCAAACGGTGGAAAAATATCTATTCCTTTTAGAGAATACGTATATTCTGAAGTTGGTTCGTCCATATAGCAAGAATATTAGGTCGGAACTTTTCAAGGTCAGTAAAATTTATTTTTACGATACAGGGCTAATGCAGATGTTATGGCTTAAAGAGCTACAAAAGGAAATTATCGGCAATGTTTTTGAAACAGCTGTTTTCTCCGAATTGGTAAAAAATTATGGTAAAGATAAAATTTTTTATTGGAGAACAACAGACAAGAAAGAAATTGATTTTATTTTGAGAATAAAAAACAAGATTTTACCGATTGAGGTGAAATTGAATTTTGAACAGATTAGTTTAACCGCCGTAAGATACTTTAATGAATATTATAGATTGAAAGATTATAGAGTAGTTGGTTTAAAAGGACAGGTGAAGAATAAATTTCATATTTATCCTTGGAATTTGTAGTGAGTTATCTACTAGTAAGTGTCATCATCACAACCAAAAACGAACAAGTTAATATTCAAAATTGCCTAGAATCAATCCCCACCTCCCTTCATCCTTCATCCTTTATCCTTCCTCCTTTTTCTGTGGAGATCATCGTAGTGGATAATAACTCAATTGATAAAACTGTTGAGATAGCAAAAAAATATACAGATAAGGTTTGCAATTTTGGCCCAGAACGCTCCGCTCAGAGAAACTTTGGAGTTAAGAAAGCAAACGGTAAATATATTCTGTATCTGGATGCCGATATGATATTATCTGAGAATGTCATCTTTGAATGTATCGAAAAATGCGAAAAGGAAGGGTGCTTTGCCTTGTATATTCCTGAGAGAATAATCGGCGAAGGATTTTGGGTGAAGATAAGGGATCTTGAAAGAAGTTTTTACAATGCAACAGTAATAGATTGTGTTCGTTTTGTCCGCAGAGATAAATTTTTGGAAATAGGCGGATTTGATGAGAGTTTAACCGGTCCTGAAGATTGGGATTTTGATAGAAGGATTAAAGAAATTGGAGAAGTGGATATAGTAAACGCACCGATATATCACAATGAAGGAGAATTTAATCTTAGAAAATACATCAATAAAAAATCCTATTATGTTAAATCTTTTGATAAGTATATTCAGAAATGGGGAAAGAATGATAAGATAATAAGAAAGCAATTGGGATTTTGGTATAGATACTTTGGGGTGTTTATGGAGGATGGGAAGTGGAAAAGGTTGTTGAGGCATCCAATACTAAGTGGTGGAATGTATGGATTGAGAATATTAGTAGGGATAAGGTATTTGTTGAGAATTAGAAAATCGCAAGACAATATTGTAAAAAATAATCGAGAATAAATTTATAAATATGAACATTTCAAATAGAAAAGTAATTATTGCTGCTCATTATCTAGTATATGGCGCGCCTCAAGCATTAAAAGATTATTTAATGGTAAATAAAATAAAAAAATTATTTTTTATTGCCCATCCATTGTCAAATGACGGAAGTTTCTCTTATATCGAAAAAATAGTTAAAGGAAATATAGCAGAGAAAAACGAAATTATAAAAAGATATAAATCTTCAATCCTCAACTATTTTTTTGAAATTTATTTAACTTTAAGAGCTATTATTAAAAGTAAAGAAAAATTTGACCTTTTTGTAGGAGTTGACAGTTTAAATACTTTTGCAGGTTTATTACTAAGAAAAATAAGGTATGTTAAGAAAGTGATATTCTATACAATTGACTATGTTCCAGAGAGATTCAATAACAAAATTTTAAATAGTATCTATCATCGCCTAGATAAATTTTGTGTTAAGAATGCTGATGAGACTTGGAATGTATCTCCACGAATAGCAGAAGGGAGAGAAAGGATTAAAGGATTAAAGCAGTGTGTTTATAATAAGCAAAAAGTTGTTCCTATTGGAGTTTGGTTTGATAAAGCAAAAAGGTTGCCTTTTTACCAAATTAAAAAATGTCAGCTTTTATTTATTGGTCATTTATTAGAAAAGCAGGGAGTTCAGCTTGTCTTGGATGCAATTCCTGAGATTATAAAAAGCATTCCAGACTTTCATTTTTTAATTATAGGCGGTGGCAAATATGAAAAAAATTTAGTAGATAAAGTTGAGAAATTAGGTATCAAAAAATATATTACTTTTACGGGATGGATAAAAGCCCGCAATGTTTTGGATAAAATGATGACAGATAGCGCAATAGCTGTTGCTATGTATGATAGACAAATAGATACATTTACCTATTATGCTGATCCTACTAAGTTAAAAGATTATCTATCGGTAGGTTTACCGATACTTTTAACAGATGTTTCATATAATGCCAGAGAGATAGAAGAAAATAGATGTGGAAAGATTATCAATTATGATAAAGAAAGTATTACTAAAGCAGTAATTGAGTTAATGAGCAATGAAAATAGGTTGCAAGAATATAGGTTATAGTTTAGTTATTAAAAGTTGATCTTTTCAACTTTTTTTGCGTTTTTACT
>CAZMXO010000056.1:0-6980 GCA_964570265.1 uncultured bacterium | reverse complement strand
ATTATAGAAAGGGCTAATAGCTAAAGATGATACAAGCGCAAACGATTCTTAACGTGGCTGATAATTCAGGAGCAAAAAGGTTAATGTGTTTTAAGGTATTAGGAGGCACACGTAGAAGATATGCTCGAATAGGTGATGTTGTAGTAGCGTCTGTAAAAGAGTCAATTCCTGAAGGAACTGTAAAAAAAGGGGATGTGGTAAAAGTTGTTATTGTGAGAACAAGAAAAGAGATTAGAAGAGAAGATGGTTCTTATATAAAGTTTGATAAAAATGCTGGGGTCATAATTGACGCGCAAAAAAATCCAGTTGGAACAAGGATTTTCGGACCAGTTGCCAGAGAATTACGCGATAAGAACTTTATTAAAATTATTTCGTTAGCTCCAGAAGTTATTTAAGGGGAACTTAGATGTTAGAAATAGGAAGGAATTATATTAAAAAAGGTGATAGTGTTGTGGTTATATCGGGGAAGGAAAAAGGCAAGATGGGGCGTGTCTTGCGTGTGTTCCCGAAAAAACAGAGAGCTATTGTAGAGAGAGTGAATTTTGTCAAGAAACACACAAAGCCTTCACAGAAAAATCGACAAGGCGGAATAGTAGAAAAAGAGGCATCTCTGCATATGTCTAATTTATTATTATATTGTACAAAATGTGAAAAAGGGTCAAGGATAGGATTTAAAACATTGGAAAATAAAGCCAAAGTGAGATATTGTAAACGTTGCAATGAATTAATGGATAAGAGTTAAAAGATGACACGATTAGAAAAGAAATATAAAGAAGAGGTAGTGATCGAGATAATGAAGAAGTTTGGGTATAAAAACAAACTTCAGACTCCGAAATTAGAAAAGATTGTGCTTAATACGTGCCTAAAAGAGGCTATAGAGAATAAGAAGATTTTGAATAGCGCATGTTTGGAACTTGGGGCGATAACAGGACAAAAACCAGTTATTACAAAAGCAAAGAAGTCTATAGCAGGATTTAAACTTAGAGCTGGGATGTCAATAGGAGCTAAAGTAACTTTACGGAAAGATAGAATGTATGAATTTCTTGATCGCTTGTTAAATATAACTCTGCCGCGTATAAGAGATTTTAGAGGAGTTTCCCCAAAGTCTTTTGATGTTAACGGAAACTATACATTGGGTATTAAGGAACAAGTTATATTCCCAGAGATAGATGTTGATAAAGTAGAGAAAGTACATGGTTTGGATATTACAATTGTCACCAGTGCGAAAACTTCTGATGAAGGAAGAGAACTGTTAAGATTACTGGGTATGCCGTTTACCAGAGATAATAAATAAAAATGACAAAAAAGTTTTAAGATTTAAGGAAAAGGATATATGGCAAGAAAAGCGCTTATAGTAAAAGCTGGAAGAGAGCCAAAATATAAGGTGCAAAGATATAATAGGTGTAATTTATGTGGGAGACCGCGAGGATATCTAAGAAAATTCGGATTATGTAGAATATGTTTTAGAAAATTAGCTCTGAGTGGAAAGCTTCCTGGAGTTATAAAAGCCAGTTGGTAATGGAGGATAAAAAATGCCTGTAACAGATCCAATATCAGATATGCTTACGTCAATTAGAAATGCTTATATGGTCAATAAGAATGGTTTATCTGTATCAGCCTCTACATTAAAGGTGAATATAATAAACATTCTAAAAAAAGAGGGGTTCATTCAAGATTATAAGGTTGTGGTAAATAATGGTCACAAAATTATAGAAATAGATTTGCGTTATTATAAAAATAAACCTATGGCAAGGAGCTTAAAGAGAGTAAGCAAACCGGGTCTGCGTGTTTATGTCCCTGCTTCTAAAATTCCTAGAGTAAAGAGAGGTGCAGGAATGGCTATCTTGTCTACTTCGGAAGGGATAATGACTGATAAAGAATGTCGGAGAAAAAAAATTGGAGGCGAGGTTATTTGTTATGCATGGTAGGAGGAAATGGTGTCTAGAATAGGATATATGCCAATAGATGTTCCTGATGGTGTTAAGGTGCAGATAGATGGAAAGATAGTTAAAGTTGGTGGACCTAAAGGCGCTCTGGAACATAAGTTAGATGCAGAGGTATCTGCAGTTGTAGAGGATAATGTAATTATTGTAAAGAGAAGCTCAGATGAAAAGTTAGCAAGGTCAAAACATGGGTTAAATAGAGCTTTAATTTCCAATATGGTAGTAGGGGTAACTATAGGTTTTGAAAAAATTCTGGAGATCAAGGGAATAGGATATAAAGCTCAGGTTCAGGGGCAGAAGTTGCAGCTGCAATTGGGATTTTCACATCCAATAGTATATGAGATTCCATCAAATATAGAAATTGAAGTAAGTAAGAATAATCAGATTACGGTGAAAGGTATTGATAAACAATTAGTGGGTGAGGTGGCTGTCACAATTAGAAATATGAAGAAACCCGAGCCATATAAAGGAAAGGGGATTCGCTACTTAGGCGAGCATGTTAGACATAAGGTTGGTAAGACAGCTACAACTGGTGTACAGGCATAAAGGATACTGCTGATGAAGCTAGAAGGTAGAGCTAAAAGACATAAAAGAGTAAGACGAAAAGTTATCGGCACAGCTCAAAGACCAAGGTTGAGTGTGTTCAGAAGTCTGAAACACATATACGTGCAATTGGTTAATGATGAAAGTGGCGAAACAATACTTTCGGTATCAACTCGTTCAAAGGACTTTGTGGAAAAAACAAAGTACGGAGGGAACGTAGCAGCGGCAAAAGCTGTGGGAAAGATGCTAGGAGAAATCGCATTAAGTAATAAGGTTACAAATGTAGTGTTTGATAAAGGTGGATATTTATATCATGGTCGCATAAAGGTCTTAGCAGACGCGGCTAGAGAAGCAGGACTTAATCTTTAGTGGAGGAGGAACTGGTTTGAGAGAGAAGAGAAGAGAAGAGAAGGCAGGAGAGAAGGAACTAATAGAGAAGGTTGTGAATGTAAATAGGGTTGGTAAGGTTGTAAAGGGGGGAAGAAAGTTTGGTTTTAGTAGTCTGGTTGTAGTAGGTGATGGAAGTGGAAAAGTAGGATATGGTATAGGTAAGGCAAACGCAGTGCCTGAGTCAATAAAAAAAGCTCTCCAATCAGCAAAGAAGAATATGGTGGATGTTTTAATTGTGGATACAACAATTCCGTTTGGAATAATAGGTCATTACGATGCGGCAAGAATTATGTTAAAACCTGCTTCAAAGGGAACAGGTGTAATTGCAGGAAGCGCGGTTAGGTCTGTGTTAGAAGCCGTTGGTATTCAGAATGTTTTAACAAAGTGTTTGGGATCCAATAATCCAACGAATGTTGTTAGAGCAACAATTGAAGGTTTGAGAAATATATCAGAGATTTATGAGTTATCAAAAAAAAGGCACGGATAAATGATATTAAGCAATTTGAAAGTTCCTAAGGGTGCTAAGAAGAGAAAGAAAATAGTTGGACGTGGCAATGGTTCTGGTCATGGGAAAACGGCTTGTAAGGGGAATAAGGGGCAGAGATCAAGATCCGGCGGCAAAATTCGCCGTGGTTTTGAAGGTGGACAAATGCCCCTCTATCGTAGAGTGCCAAAAAGAGGGTTTACGAGTCGCACAAGAGAAAAAATAGTAATTATAAATGTAGAGAAATTAGATTGTTTTAAGGATGGTTTGATTGTGAGTCATGAACAGCTTATAGGGAAAGGGCTGCTAAAGTCTCAGGATAGTTTAATTAAAATTTTAGGCAGGGGAGATTTGAAGAAAAAACTAAAGGTAAAAGCACATAGCTTTAGTGATACTGCTGCTCGAAAAATTAGAGATGCTGGTGGGACTACAGAGGTTATATAATGCTATCAGGATTTCGAGATATATTTAGAATACCAGAGTTAAAAAAAAGAGTTTTATTTACCTTAGCTATTATAGCTGTTTTTAGAGTAGGTGCTTTTGTACCAACGCCAGGTATAGATACTAGTGCGTTAGTTAAATATTTTGCTAGCATGCAGGGTACTCTCTTCGGGATGGCAGATTTATTTTCAGGCGGAGCACTGCGAAAGCTGTCCATATTTGCCTTGGGTATAATGCCATATATTAGTGCATCAATCATAATGCAGTTATTGACGCCAGTTATTCCTTATTTAGAAAAATTGTCGAAAGAAGGAGATTTTGGACGGAAAAAGATAACTCAGTATACTAGATATGGAACAATAGTAGTGAGCATAATACAGTCCATTGGTATTAGCTTGTGGCTGTCTAATCCGCATAGTTTTGGGGGATTGATAATAGTTCCCAATCCGGGGGTTTTCTTTCACTTCATAGTTGTGATAACACTTACTACGGGAACAGTGTTCATTATGTGGTTGGGAGAACAAATAACTGAACGCGGAATAGGCAATGGAATATCACTTATAATTTTTGCGGGAATCGTTGCTGGAATGCCTGGAGATCTAGGCAGAACCTATAGATTGCTTGATACCGGGCAGATGAGGTTCTTTTCATTAATATTTCTCATAGCAATTATGATTGCAGTTATTGCGGCGGTGGTCTTAATTACGCAAGGATATAGAAAGATACCTGTTCAATATGCAAAGCGTATTGTTGGAAGAAAGATGTATGGAGGGCAAAATACGCACATCCCTTTACGTGTAAACCAGGCGGGAGTGATTCCTATTATATTTGCAGTTTCTATTATGATGTTTCCACGGACAATAATGACCTTTTTGCCAGCTAAAAGTTCAATAATTGGAACCATTGTTTCCTATCTTTCGATGGATCAATGGCTTGGTATGACAATGTATGTTGTTTTAATCATATTATTTACATACTTTTATACAGCTATTACTTTTAATCCTGTGGAGATGGCTGATAATATGAAGAAATATGGTGGGTTTGTTCCGGGGATAAGACCCGGCAAACCGACTGCTGAATATTTTGACAAAATAATGACAAAAATCGCTTTTGCAGGAGGTATGTTTTTAGGGGCTATAGCAATTCTGCCAACATTGCTGATGAAGTGGATGAATATCCCATTTTATTTTGGTGGAACTTCGCTTCTAATAGTTGTTGGGGTTGCTCTTGATACAATGAAGCAGGTAGAATCACACTTGTTAATGAGACATTATGAAGGGTTTATGAAAAAAGGAAAGTTGAGAGCACGGTACTAGAGAGGCAATAAGGAGAGTATGTATATAATTCTATTAGGGGCTCCAGGAGCAGGTAAAGGGACACTGGCTAAAATGATTGAGGAAAAATTTGGTGTAACTCATTTGTCTACAGGGGATATTCTCAGAGATAATGTTGATAAAAAAACTTGCGTGGGAAATCAAGCCAAAAGGTATATGGATAATGGGAAACTGGTTACTGATGATATTATGATACAAATGGTAAAAGGAAGAATCTTGGAAAAAGATTGCAAAGATGGTTTTATTTTGGATGGGTTTCCTAGGACTATGGAACAAGCTGAGTCATTGAAATTGATATTCAATGGACTTAATGTAACGATTGATGCTATTCTTAATTTGAAAGCATCTCAGGAAACAATTATAGAAAGGCTTTCCGGGAGAAGAATATGTAAGGGTTGTGGAGCAATTTATCATATTAAAAATATTCCTTCTAAGTTTGAGGATAAGTGTGATAAGTGTGGTGGTAGATTATATCAGCGTGATGATGATAAAAAAAATGTTGTGAAAAAAAGATTGATGGTGTATAAGACACAAATAAAAAAATTAATTTTGTATTATGAGAAGCAAGATTCATTCTATGAGATTGATGCCGATAAAAAGGCTGATGAAATGTTTGTGGAGGTCTGTAAAGATCTAGACAAAGCGGGTAAAAGTGGGTAAAGAAGAAGCAATAGAAGTAAGGGGTAAAGTAACAGACATGTTGCCTAATACAAAATTTAGAGTGGAGCTAGAAAATGGGCATAAAGTACTTGCTCATCTTGGCGGTAAAATGAGGATGCGGTATATAAAAATTCTTTTGGGAGATGAGGTAAGCGTTGAGCTTTCCCCTTATGATTTAACGAGAGGACGAATCGTATATAGGTTTAAATAATTATGAAAGTAAGAGTTTCAGTCAGAAGAATGTGTGATCAGTGCAGAGTAGTAAAGAGGGGCGGGGTCCTCAGGATTATTTGTAAAAACCCAAAACATAAACAGAGACAGAAGTAGAAAGCATAGAGTGAGATATAATGGCTAGAATACATGGTGTGGATTTACCAAAGGATAAAAAAGTTTTAATAGGGCTAACATATATTTATGGGATAGGAAGAACATTGTCCTGCAAGATTTTGAAGATAGTGAATGTTTCTCATGATAAACGGGTAAAAGATTTAACAGAGGACGAAATAAGTAAAATTACCTCTATAATACAGGAAAGTTATGAAATAGAAGGTTCTTTGCGTCGCAATGTGGCTTCTCATATTAGAAGACTGATTGATGTAGGTTCGTACAGAGGTACAAGACATCGTAAAAAATTGCCTGTTAGAGGACAAAGGACGAAGACTAACGCAAGAACTAGAAAGGGTCCAAAACGGATAGTAATGAGAGCTAGGCAAAAAGAGTCTAAGCCCACCACATGATTGTAGGAGTAAATAATGGCTAAAACGAAGAAAAAGACAAAAAATCCAGGTAAGAAAATAACTAAAAATGTTCCTTCGGGGATTGTTTATATTCAGGCAACATTTAATAATACGATAGTTACTATAACAGATCTTTCGGGGAATGTTTTGTCATGGGCAAGTGCTGGAGGTTGTGGTTTTTCAGGTTCAAGAAAAAGCACGCCATTTGCGGCGCAAGTAACTGCTGGAGCAGCTGCACAGAAAGCTATTGCATATGGAATGAGGCAGGTTGAGATTTATGTAAAAGGACCTGGAAGTGGTAGGGAAATAGCAATAAGGTCTCTCCAGTCAGCAGGTTTAGGAATAAATTCAATAAAGGATGTAACGCCTATACCACATAATGGGTGCAGGCCGCCTAAGAGAAGAAGAGTCTAATTAGCAGGAGGTTATAGATTTGGGTAGATATATT
>CAZMXO010000055.1:0-7053 GCA_964570265.1 uncultured bacterium | reverse complement strand
ATACTTTGCGTGAAATGGTGGACTCAAATGTAGTACCGGCAGGCTTTGATTATCAGGGGCTTTTAGCAAGGAATCTTGCAGATCTGGTTAGTTTAAAGAAGAATGCAGGTTTGAAGATCAAAGAAGAAGTTCTTGAAGATCTTAAGAATCACTTAACGGGTGTAACAGATAAAATATATTATATAAGAAAACACACACGCAGGATGGAGGCACTTCTGAAGAAGACCGATAATCTGAAAGGGTCGGAGAAATCTAATCTATTCTTCGAAGAATTAAAACCCTTAATGGAGCATATAAGAAAACATGTTGATGAACTTGAATGTGTTGTAGCTGATGAACATTGGGATTTACCAAAGTACAGAGAAATGTTGTTTGTGCAATAAAATAATATAAAAATGAAGAATATATCAATAAAGATAGTTTCATGGCTCACAGAAGAAGTAAAGAAAGCCGGGGCAAAAGGTGCGGTTTTTGGTCTTAGCGGAGGTATAGATTCTGCCTGTGTTGGTGTTCTTTGTCAGAAGGCTTTTAAAGACAATTGCCTGGGATTGATAATGCCGTGCGAAAGTCATAGTGATGATGAAGAGATGGCATTTCTGGTTGCAAACAAGTTCTCAATTCCGACGGAGAGAATATGCCTTGATGAGTCGTTTAACAAACTTTTAAAAATTTTGCCTAATTCGGATAACCATCTCTCTACAGCAAACATAAAACCAAGACTCAGAATGCTTACGCTATATTATTTTGCCAGCATTAATAACTATCTTGTTGCAGGTACTGATAATAAAACAGAGGCAATGCTGGGCTATTACACAAAATATGGAGACGGAGGAGTAGACATTCTCCCTATAGGTAGTTTGTTTAAGACTCAGCTAAGGCAGCTGGCCAAAGAACTAGACGTACCACGAGAGATTATAGCAAGAAGACCCTCTGCAGGTCTGTGGCAGGATCAATTTGATGAAGACGAAATGGGGCTTTCATATGACGAAGCAGACAGTATTTTAAAGGCAATCGAAAATAAGAATACTACAGACATAGACAAACGAAAGCTCGATAAAGTATTAAATATGATATCAAACTCACAGCATAAGCGAGATCCTATTCCTGTATTTCAATTTTAGCTTACTGCAACAGCAACTGATTCAGCAGGTTCTTCCATAAGCGAGGAATTAATCTCTGCTTTGTCTGTTTCTACTTTGTGTCCTCTGTAACATTTTTCACATACTTCGCGGTTGTTTTTAAAATACACTGAGTCCACTTCATTTTTACATATTGCACATATATACATTTGATTCACCTCCTCACATTTTTATACATTTGCGCTTCAAGCCACTCATCTATTGTTTCTTTCTTAAAACGCCACTGATTTGAAAGTTTTATAGCAGGAATCTTAAAATCATTAGCAAGTTTGTAAACAGTTCTCGTATTCATCTGAATGTAACCCGCCAGCTCTTTTATGGTCATTATTTCACTCATATGCGAAATTCTAACATCAAAATACATAGATGTCAAGTAAAAAGTTTATTTTTGGGCAAAAAGGATATTAAACTGTCTTATAATACAACAAACCGACAGTTCTATGAGGTGGGCAATTTGATCTAGCGCGAAAACTAGAAGATTTTTTAAGACTGGATAAATGCCGAACTCGTAATCAAATCATCTTGTTGTATATCTCTAAATCATCAAGCAAGGCTATTGCTACTAATTCTTGAAGGCAATTGACTTCTTATATCGCAGATCACCTTAAATCCAGTTTCGTTCATCAACGTGTTCAAGAACAGCTTGAGAAAAAATCATGTCAACAGATTCTTTTTCAACAATATTGAAATTGTACCATGGGACTTTGTACTGAATCATGGAACCGTTCATATTTATATCTGTAATTGATTGCCTTATAAATAAGCCGATGATTATTTAATGCGGTGTTTAGTCGGTCAGCAGTTAATATATGACCTGGAAACTTGTGGGAGCTTAAAAGTTGCTTGAGACATCAATAGGAATACACAAGAATACGGATTTCGGGAATTTCTAATTTTTGCATTTTTTAAGGTTTACATATATGCTACAATTTAGTTTTTGAAGACAGAGGACACGGCAGATTAAATCTCACTTTGACGAAGTTGATAGGATAACTGTTTATGTTTAAAAAAATATATAGCAAATGGATATTTATTCTAATTCTAGTTTTAGGATCTATTCTGCGCTTCATTAACCTTGAAGGCAGGTGTTTCTGGTGTGATGAGTTTGAATCGTATAATAGAGCGATACAATCGGTTGGACATATGTTATCTGGACTCATTCGTAACACTCCGCATATCCCCTTATATTATCTTTTGCTTCACTTCTGGCTGAATCTCGGGACATCGGATACTTTTGCAAGAACACTTTCATCCATCTTTGGGGTAATGACAATTTTAATCTCATATTGCTTTTTCAAGAAACTGTTTGATAGAAAGGTTGCATTATTATCTGTATTTTTTCTGGCTGTATCACCGTTTCACATAATGTTCTCAAGAATGACTCGGGAATATTCTTTAGTCTGTTTATTGTCAGTTTGTTCAATGTTCGGCTTTTGGTATGTAATATCAGCTAAATCACATAAATCCAGATACTGGATTACTTATGGAATAATCTCATTCTTGTTAGTATATACTCACTATTATTGCTGGCTTGTTATAATCTCACAGGGTATCTTTCTGTTAATCTACAAAAGGGACAAGCTGAAACCATGGCTTATTACAAATATAATCTTGCTTGTTTTCTTTCTTCCATGGATAACAGCAAATCTCTGGTTCAGGTTAAAGGGGGAATGGGGCAGTGTCTTAACAACTTATACATCATCGACTTTCGGTTATTTTATTAAGGTAGCATATTTTTTCTATAATTTTACTCTTGGTCAGACCGTTTATCCTTTTAATTTATGCATGACAGTTCCTTTACTTGCGAGTTTTTCTATTGTATTTATTAACGGGACAATTAATTTATTTAGAAGAGACAGCCAATATAAGAGAATAATTTTGTTCTGGTTTTTTATACCGTTCATTATAGGAATGTTCATGCCGGCGTGTGCTCCAAGACAACTCTTGCTAATTTTACCCGCATTCTGCGTAATACTTGCAATAGGTATCATCAAGATGAAATATATCTGGCTTAAAGGATTCGCAATTACAGTAATTATACTCGCATCTTTGTATTCAAATTATAACTACTTTACAAACAGACAGTATTTTGATGTTGATATGGTAACTCCCTGGCGAAAAATCACAGAAGAAGTTGCTGTTAATGAACAGAAAAATGATGCTGTCATTCTGGGGAGATTGATGGAAGGATTTCCTCATTATTACAGAGGTGTTCTTCCGATTTATAGGATCGATTCTTTTGACAGTCCGGAGCGAATCAAACAATATGGCAAAAAATATAAACAATTATGGATACTCTTGCATTCCGAAAGACCAAGGGAGAATTTTGAGGAGTGGATGAAGGAAAATGGAGAAATTATATTGACCAAGAAGTATCTTTATGAAGAAAACACACTTAAGGGATTAAGAGAAAGTTTTAAGGATATTCACAAACATCATGAATATAAATATAAATTATACTTATTTAAATTGAAATGAAGAAATTAGGCTTAAATCTAAATAAGGATAATACTTCCGTTCATTTCATTGTTTTGTTAATTATTGTTTTTGCAGGATTCCTGATAGGATTTTTCCATTTTACTTATTGGCAAGGTGATTTTTTCCTATTTGAAAGATATGCTATTAATGAATATTTTTGCGCAGATACAATATCCTTTCTTTCACTAAATTTTCTATTCAAAATCATATTGTGGATAATAGGAATATTTCTCATATGGCTATTTCTTTCAGTTATTAATAGCAGAAAAAACAATATTAAGCTTACAACGTCGTTGAATAGAATAGGGGTTGCATTTTTGCCTCTTTTACTCAATATATATCTAATTATAGAGTACCTAGCAATTCATGATTACACATTTATTAGTTTATTTATACACTTAATAAGTATTGGACTGTTTATTGCATTTGTTTCATATCAGATGAAATTTAGATTGACAAGTATAAAACTAAATCCAAGATTAATAAGAACTATATTGGCAACTGCAACTGTAATATTTATAGTAACGTTATGTTGGATAAATCTTAGGGCTTATTATAGAAACGGCATAACATTCTGTGATTCAGGATTGTTCAGTATGTATTTGTGGAACATACTACATGGCAATTTATTACCTATAAAGGCGTGGTTTGCGCATCACTTTTCTCCGACATTGCTTTTTATTCTGCCAATTTATGCAGTATTCCCATATCATCAAACACTTTTAATCTTACAACCTATACTTCTTGGAATAGGAGTGGTTCCTGTTTTTTTATTGACTAGATATATATTAAAAAATGATATTTTATCTCTGGCGTTCGCATTATCATATCTAATTTATGCTCCTCTCTCGCATGTGAACTGGACAAATAGCTATGGTTTTCATCTATACCCTTTAATTCTTATATGTCTTTTGTTTACGCTTTATTATTTATATACGAATAATAAAAAATGGTTCTTTATATGGATGTTTTTAGCATTGGGATGCAAGCCAATTGTTTCTCTTGTAATAGCTATGCTTGGAATATCAATTTTTCTAGGTTTGAGAAAAAGAGGATTAGGAGTTTTTGTATTCTTAGTTGGCGTGAGTTGGTTTCTTTTTGTCACATATGTTACAAATCCGTTTTTTGCAAGAGATGCACAGTTTGTGTCCATGTGCAGATATCAATCATATATGGGAGACAATATCTGGCAGGTGCTTCTTTTTTGTCTTATGCATCCTGTAAAAACATTAAGGATGTTTTTTGGCTATAAACAAATCGTATATGTTTTACATCTCCTAGTACCGCTTGGCATGCTTTCTCTGTTCAGTCCCTTGACTTTGCTTGCAAATATTGCGGCATTATTTGCGATAATCTCAACAAGGGGGATGATGAAATATACAGTTATCTTAGGACATCAGGCAGTTCTGATACCTATAATTTTCGCATCTAGTATTTTGGGAGTATCCAATATAAATAGACTTATTTTAAAGAGATTTCGGAGAGACAAGATAGCAATAGTAAATACTTCATTAGTCGTATTACTTATGTTTTTGTCTGTCAGCAGTTCGTACTACTTTGGTTTTTTGCCATTTTCAAGGTCCTTTCATTTTAAAAAGTTTAGCAAATATTCACAAAGAGAAGAAACACTAACAAAAATAAAGAGAATAATTCCTCAAGAGGTCTCTCTATGTGCTGGTCCAAGAACTGCGACTCATTTTGCCAACAGAAAAGAAATTGTTAATATGCCATGTTCATTAAAAAACATTGATTATATAGTATTTAATTTCGAAGATTCGTGGAGTGGGTCTGAACAGCTTGATTTTTATACTAATACATTCAAAAATAACAAAGATTTTAGAGTAATATTTTTTAATGAACATAATTATGTTATTTTAAAAAAGGGTATAAATAATTTAAATGAGATAAGAAAGGAATTTGTAGCCAGTAAAGAAGATATTGGAAGTTCTGTTAATAAGATATGCAATCGGGATATTAAATTATTGGGTTTCACTATCATGGAGCATAAAGTTGGTTCATCTCCTTTCGTGCGAGTTAATTATTTTTGGGAGTGCATGAAAGAGACAAATGTTAATTATATTGCAGCGATTCGTATCAATTTTATTGGCAAAAACAAATTTAGTCTTAGAAATGATCACATACTTGGTAAAGGTGTGTATCCGACAGGCTTATGGAGAAAAGGAGATATAGTCAAAGAAAGACTTAATATTTCTGTACCACAAAGTTTGGACAAATTAAATTTTAGCATGCACGTAGCGCTTGTCCCTGCAGAAAAATATAAATATGAGCGTAAAACCATGTTTAAATAAGTCGTGTTTTATTTATCTTGTCGAATGTAATCGCCTTTGGAAAGCCATTTTTCGAGTAAGACATATAAAATTATAAACATATATCTGCTGCCCATTTCTTTGATTCTAAATTTTGCCGTTCCTTCTTCTCTGCCGTGCCAGCTTATTGGAATAACAGCATAAGAATACTTTCTAACAATGGCTTTAAGCGGAAGTTCCACTGTCAAATTAAAATGAACGGATAATATTGGTTTGATTCCTTCTATTACTTTTCTGCGATAACACTTAAAACCATTTGTTATATCATTCGTCTTTAATCCAAATAATATTTTTATGGAATAATTAGCAATTCTATTCAATATTAGTTTTATAATAGGGTAGTTCTTAACCTTGCTACCCTTAATAAATCTGGATCCAAACACACAATCATAGCCCTCAGCCAATTTTTTATAGCATCTAACAACGTCTTCTGCGCTGTCCGAGCCATCTGCCATAACTATCGCAACTGCATCTCCTCTATATATTTCCAACCCTTTCCTAACTGCTAAACCGAATCCGTGAAAAGGCATATTCTTTATGTAACGTACTGAACTGTTTGTTGTTATAATATGCTTTATCACTTCTTCTGTTTTATCAGTGCTGCCATCGTCAACAATAATTATCTCAGAGTCTATTGAATTCTTACGTAATGATCGTAAAAGATTTAATACGGTTTTTCCAATAGACTTCTCTTCATTGCGGGCTGGTATGACAATAGAAAAAAACATTTTTTACTACAATCCTTTGTATTTTAATACAACGATAATCGGATTTATATACCACATATCCTGTGAAGCGCCAAATTGATTAAATCTAATTCCCATGAATGAAAGAGGATTATGAAACACTTTGTATATCTCATAATCCTGAGATGCGAATAAATCATGAAAGAATCCTGTAGAAAGAGAACCTTTTTTTATCTCTGAAACAGTATAATTAAATCCGTACTGTGTATTGGATGTTATAAAATAGTCAGGATTTTTCTTCTGTAATTCAGAATAGTCATTGCCAACTATAACCAGTTTATATCTATTCTCATCTATAGGCGGAATCTGATATTGCCATGGAATCTCTGTCATTCCAATAGTTGAGGATTGCTTTATATTTTT
>CAZMXO010000054.1:0-7139 GCA_964570265.1 uncultured bacterium | reverse complement strand
CTCAAAGACTTACAAAGTCAATTGGAGGAGCAAAGATATATCTTAAAAGAGAGGATCTCCTGCATACGGGAGCACATAAGATTAATAATACACTTGGACAAGTGCTTCTTGCCAGAAAAATGGGAAAAAAGAGAATTATTGCAGAAACTGGCGCAGGACAGCATGGAGTTGCAACGGCAACCGTTGCAAGCATGTTTGGATTGGAATGTGAGGTATTTATGGGTACGGATGACATTCAGAGACAATCCTTAAATGTGTTCAAAATGAAACTCCTTGGAGCAAAAGTCACACCCGTAACATCCGGAAGCAAAACACTTAAGGATGCCACAAACCAGGCAATTAGAGATTGGGTTACAAATGTCGGAACTACACATTATGTCATTGGCTCTGTTGTAGGTCCCCATCCATATCCAATGATGGTGAGGGATTTTCAGACGATTATTGGCAAAGAGACCAGAAAGCAAATTCTCAGGATTGAAAAAAAATTACCTGATTACGTTGTAGCATGTGTTGGCGGAGGAAGTAATTCTATAGGTATCTTTTATCCATTCATACCTGATAGAAAAGTTTCTCTTATTGGTGTGGAAGCTGCTGGATTTGGTATTAAAACAGGCAAACATGCTGTAACATTGGGAAAAGGCACAATAGGCGCGCTTCATGGAAGCATGAGCTATCTCTTGCAGGATAGTAACGGACAGATAAAAATAGCGCATTCAATTTCCGCAGGGCTTGATTATCCTGGAGTTGGTCCTGAGCACAGCTTCTTGAAAAAAACAGGCAGAGCTGAATATTATTCCATCACGGATAAAGAGGCTCTGGAAGGATTTAAACTGCTTTGCAGGACAGAGGGAATTATTCCTGCTTTAGAGAGCGCCCATGCAATCGCTTATGTAGAAAAACTTGCACCTAAACTAAAGAAAAACGAGATAATTATAATTTGTCTTTCCGGCAGAGGAGATAAGGACGCAGACACAGTAGCAAAGGTGCTGGGAGTAAAACTGTGAACAGAATAGAAAAGGTATTTATTAATCTTGCCAAAACAAATACAGCAGCATTCATTCCTTTTATAACTGCAGGTGATCCAAGCGTTGCTATAACAAAGAAACTGATTTTCGCATTTGAAAAAGCCGGAGCAGATATTATTGAGCTTGGTGTTCCTTTTTCAGATCCGCTTGCAGATGGCCCTACAATACAACAGGCTTCTGAGAGAGCGCTAAAGAATGGAGTTTCCCTACGAACCGTTATAGCCCTTGTCAAAGACATTAGAAAGAAGAGCAGTATCCCTATTATCTTGATGGGATACTACAACCCCATATTTAAATATGGGGTTAATGATTTTGTAAGAGATTCTATAAAAGCCGGTGTTGACGGGGTTATTGTCCCGGATCTTCCGCCTGAAGAAGCTCTGCCAATTTATAATAAAATAAAAAATTCTTCCCTTGCTATAATATTCCTTGCTGCTCCTACAAGCACAGATGATAGAATTAAACTAATTGCCAGAATGACAGAAGGATTTATTTATTATGTGTCACTTACTGGAGTAACAGGAGCCAGAGGCATGCTGCCAAAAACAATCAAGAAAAATGTATTAAGAATTAAAAATTTCACTTCCAAACCAGTTTCTGTTGGTTTTGGTATCTCTACACCGCAGCACGCAAAAAAAGTTGCGTTATATGCTGATGGAGTGATTATAGGAAGTGCAATAATTAAGTTAATTGAACAGAACCTCAATAATCCGGACGACCTGCTTAGTAAAGTTACTTCTTATGTTAAACAAATGGTAGATGCAACAAAATAAGGAAAAAAATCATGTTTATTGATGCTCATTTACATACAGTAAGAAAAAAGTCACTTTCAAGGATAGATGGCAGTAATTTTGCGTCTCCTGAAGAACTTATTTCAATGATGGATAGAACGGGTGTTGACAGGGGAGTTTTGCTCCCAGAAGCGAGTCCCGAATGTAGCTATCAGAGGGGAACAGTGGAATACATTCTTGATATATGTAAAAAATATCCTGAGAGATTTGTTCCTTTCTGCAATATTGACCCACGTGCAGGCGGAAACAGTCCTAAGTTTAACCTTTCACATCATATTCTCTTTTATAAAAAACAGGGTTGTAAAGGAGTGGGCGAGATAACCACAAATCTATATTTTAACGATCCCCTTGTTCAGAATCTGTTTAGACACTGTGAGAAGTGTGAAATGCCTGTAATATTTCATATAGGGCCACAAATTGGCGGCTGTTATGGTCTTGTAGATGACATCCATCTGCCACGCTTAGAAAAGTCTTTAAAAAATTTCCCCAATTTAATATTTATTGGACATTCACAGCCTTTCTGGGCAGAGATTAGCGGAGATGTAACTGCAGAAAATAGGAATACTTATCCAAAAGGAAAGGTTGCATCAGGAGGAACAATTTTAAAATTATTAGAAACTTATGCTAATTTATATGCAGGTTTTGATGCAGGAAGTGGATATAATGCGTTAACCCGTGATCAGGAATTTGGATATAGCTTTATTGAAAAATTTCAAGATAAACTCCTTTTTGGAACAGACATTTGTTCTCCAAAGAATAATCACAGGCACGCAGAGTTTTTAAGAAGTGCATGTAAAGAAGGTCTCATTTCGCAAGAAGCCCTTGAAAAAATAAGCTGGCAGAATGCCAACAGAATATTAAAGTTAGGAATTAAATAAAATCTAGTAGTAAAATTCAAAGAAAAATAGTATAAAGAGACATTCAATCTGTTTAACTTATAAGCTAAAAGTGGGAGAAATTTAATTATGGACAAGTTGGAAAACCCATTTACGTTGCGCTCATTCTTAATTGGAGCGATTTTATCCTTATTCATCTCCATAGCAGGGCCATACGCAGAAATATTTATTCAAGGATCTTCTCCAATGTTAACAAGTTTTCCACTTATAGCGGCATTTCTCTTATTTCTCTTAATTTTTTTGGTTAATGCTCCTATGAATAAACTTGGCATGGGCTTAAGGAAAGAAGAATTACTGATAATTTTTATTATGATGCTTGTAGCATGCGCAATTCCAACAATGGGGATGACAGCAAATCTGCTTGGAATAATAACAGGACTTCAATATTATGCGACCCCTGTAAATCGCTGGTCTGAATTGATTCTTCCACATGTACCGAAATGGCTGATTCCACAGAATTCGGAAGCAGTAAGGTGTTTCTACGAAGGACTACCAAAAGGAGCAAATATTCCATGGGGAGTATGGAAAATGCCACTTATATCCTGGTTATCGTTTATTCTGGCATTGTATGCGGTAATGTACTCTATGATGGTAATAATCAGAAAGCAGTGGATGGAGAAAGAAAGATTAATGTATCCGCTTATGCAGCTACCGAATGAAATGGTAGAGAATCCGGAAAGAGGGTCATTGATAAATCAATTTTTCAAGAATCCAGTGTTATGGTTAGGAATAGCGGTACCGGTAATAATAAGCAGTATAAATGGATTGCATGCATATTTTCATTTTATACCAGAGATTAATTTAACTTCAGCTGTTCCTATCTTAAGAAATACAACAAGTCTGTGTTTCAATATAAGTTTTCCAGTAATAGGTATATCATACTTACTTGCAGCAGACTTATCATTAGGACTATGGTTGTTTGCAGTATTAGGAACAATTCAGACAGGGATATTCAGAGTAATAGGCTACAGTATTGGCTCAAGAGAAGCTTACTGCGCATCGTCACCAAGTGTATCGCATCAGGGATTCGGGGCAATGATAGTGCTGGTAGCAGTAATCATCTGGACAGCAAGGCATCATCTGAGGGATGTATTCAGAAAAGCGTTTACAGGTGATAAAAAAATAGATGATAGTGATGAAGCGCTATCATACAGAATGGCGGTATTTATGCTGATATTCGGTTTGCTTTTTATGGCAGGATGGCTTGTAGCAACAGGATTGCCAATACATACAACACTGATATTAATAATTTCTGCATTCGTAGTATTTATCGCATTAACGAGAGTGATAGTACAGGGAGGAGTAATGGTAGTAAAATCGCCGTTAACTCCGCAGGTATTTACAATAGCTGCAGTAGGAAGCAGTGCTATAGGTTTATCAGGATTAGCTGCTCTTGCCTATACTTTTGTATGGTGCGCAGATTTAAAGGTGTTTTTAATGCCGTATGTAGCGCATAGTTTTAAGTTAGTAGAGACAGTGAAGGCAAATAAAAAGTTAATAACCGCAGCCATTTTAATAGCCATACTTATAAGTCTTGGAGGTTCTATATACGCAATAATGCATTTAAGTTATACGCATGGGGGAATAAACTTGAATGGATGGTATTTCGTAAACTGTCCTAAAGTGCCATTTAACTATATGGTGCATAAGATAGTCCGTCCTGAAGGAATACAATGGAAGAGAATGATGTTTACAGGAATAGGCGGAGTGGTAATGGCAGGATTGATGTTTATGAGAAACAATGTCCTGTGGTGGCCCATACATCCATTAGGATTTGCAGTAGGAAATACACTTCCTGTATCCACGATCTGGTTTTCAATCTTTCTTGCATGGCTCATAAAGGTAGTTATATTAAAGTATGGCGGAATAAAAATATATAAGAAAACACGATATTTCTTCTTAGGATTAGTATTAGGTCAATTTATAATAGCGGGGATATGGTTAGTAATAGATTTAATAACTGGAATGCAGGGAAATGTGCTGTATTCGTTTTAATTTACCAATATAATGTCTGCAGAAATTATTACCATTGGAACAGAGTTACTCACGGGTAGCACTATCAACACAAATGCATCATACCTTGCAGAAAAACTCACCTCACTGGGTATAGAAACCTGTTTCCAGACATCTGTTGGAGATAACTATCCTAATCTGGAATCAGTGCTTTCTGAAGCAATTAAACGCTCGAAAATAATTATTATTACAGGAGGATTAGGGCCGACTGCGGATGACATAACAAAACAAGCCGTCTCAAACATTCTGAAAACCCGCCTGATTCTTGAACCCGGCATCATCTCAAAAATAGAACGGTTCTTTAAGGATAGAAAAAAAGAAATATCTTTTAATAATTATAATCAAGCGCTTGTTATCAGAGGATCTATGATTATTAATAATAAAATAGGGACAGCTCCCGGCTTAATTATTGAGAGAGACCAAAATACCATCATCCTGCTTCCCGGTGTTCCAAGAGAATTAAAACAAATGTTTAAAGATACTGTTTCTAAATATCTTGAAAAAAAATACAGCAAAAATCTTGTCATTAAATCTCGCACCTTAAGAACCTTTGGACTTGGGGAGTCAGTTGTCGATGAAAAAATTACACATATTACAGAGAGATGCTCAAATCCATCTATCGCATTTCTGGCACATGCTACAGAGGTAGATGTAAAAATAACCGCAAAGGCCGGCGATCAGAATATTGCTGATTCTTTGATAGCAGATTTAGAAATTCAGATAAGAGATTGTCTTGGAGACTATGTGTTTGGCGCAGACGATGAAACAATGGAAAAAATTGTTGGTGCTATTCTGACACTGCGAAATAAAACAATTGCTGTTGCTGAATCATGCACGGGAGGGTTGATCTCTAACCTCCTAACAAATGTTTCCGGAAGTTCGGCGTATTTTATTGAATCCATTGTCGCTTACAGTAATGAAGCAAAAATTAAATTACTCCATGTTTCTCCACAAACAATTGAAAAATTCGGGGCAGTAAGCCCCCAGACGGCAAATGCTATGGCAAAAGGGATAAAGGAACTTGCCGGCACTGATTACGGTCTTTCAATAACGGGAATAGCAGGACCAACAGGCGGAACTTCAGAGAAACCAGTGGGATTGGTTTATATCGGACTTGCGCATCAGAATGGAGTAGATACCTCAGAACACAAGTTTTTTGGAAACAGAGATATTATTAAACAAAAAGCTGCGCAGACTGCTCTGGATGCAATTAGGAAATATCTTATAAATCAGGCATAAGATAGGACATTTCCATTTTGGCTTGATAAAAAATCTTTCTAATTTTCCTAAAATATGGTAATAAAAATAGAATAAAATACTAATTTTAAGGAGAGGGCAATTATGGCTGGGAAAAAATCCAAAGAAAATGACGGGGCTCTTGAAATTGCAATGGCTCAGATAGTAAAATCATATGGGAAAGGATCTATTATGAGATTAGGAGAAGAATCTGCGGCTATTGATATTGAGGTAATACCCACAGGCTCGATAGCTTTAGACACAGCGCTTGGTGTGGGAGGCATACCGCGCGGGAGAATAACGGAGATATACGGTCCTGAATCATCAGGAAAGACAACGCTGGCTCTGCATATTGTTGCCAATGCACAAAAGGCTGGCGGTATGGCAGCGTTCATAGACGTAGAACATGCTCTTGACCCAAAATATTCCAAGGTTCTTGGTGTTGATTTAGACAGCCTCTTAATCTCACAACCTGACAGTGGTGAACAGGCATTGGACATTACAGAAACACTTGTCAGAAGCAATGCTATAGATGTAATAATTGTGGATTCAGTAGCTGCTATGGTTCCACGCGCAGAGATTGAAGGAGATATGGGAGATTCGCATATGGGGCTTCAGGCGCGGCTTATGTCACAGGCTCTGAGAAAACTTACTGCTGTTATAAGTAAATCAAAGACATCTGTTATATTTATTAATCAGATACGGCACAAAATAGGAGTTTTTTTCGGCAGTCCTGAGACTACTACGGGTGGAAATGCTCTTAAATTTTATGCGTCTGTAAGACTGGATATTCGCAGAATAGCAACAATTAAGAAAGGCGACGAAGCAGTAGGAAGCAGGGTCAGGGTAAAAGTTGTTAAAAATAAAGTTGCTCCTCCATTCAGACAGGCAGAATTCGACGTTATGTATAATCAGGGTATTTCCAAAGAAGCTGGGATCCTTGATATGGCAATTGAGCACAAACTGATTGAAAAAGCCGGAGCATGGTTCTCTTATAATGAGAAGAAAATATCTCAAGGTCGTGAAGGCGCAATCAGATATTTAGTAGAAAAGCCTGATCTTAGAGATAAACTTGAAAAGCAGATAAGAGAGAATACAGGATTAAAGCCAGCCTAAAAATGCATGCAAAATTAACCAACGCCGAAAAGATTCGCCGCTTGCCGTGGAGTATTGCCCAC
>CAZMXO010000053.1:0-7466 GCA_964570265.1 uncultured bacterium | reverse complement strand
AAAGACGCATTGACTATTCATGGGATTATAGAGGCGAAAAAACAAAATCTTATACTCATGGTTTGCACGGTTATCCAGCGATGTTCATCCCTCAAGTCGCAAGACGCCTAATAGAGACATATAGCAGGAAAGGCGATACTATCTGCGATATCTTTTGCGGCTCTGGAACCGCTTTAGTTGAGAGCAGGCTACTAGGTAGAAATGCTTACGGAATTGATCTAAATCCATTTGCTGTCTTTTTAGCAAAAGTAAAAACAACTGAAATAAATCCATCTGTTCTTACAAAAGAATATTTTAACTTACTTAATAGGTTTGACCATATAAAAAACGACAAAATCGCAATGCCAAATTTTATGAATATAGATTTTTGGTTTAAAGAAAACGTTGTTTTAGAATTGGCAAAATTAAAAAAGGCTATTAATGATACAAAAAATAAAGAAATGAAAAACTTTTTCTTAACTTCCTTTAGCGAAACAGTTAGGCTTTCTTCAAATACAAAGAACGGGGAGTTTAAACTCGTGCGGATGAAAGCTGATAAATTGGAAAATCACAGTCCTAATGTGCTTGACATCTTTAAGAAAAAAACCGGATTAAATATTGAAGGAATGAGAAAGTTCTATCAAAAAGTTGACAAAGATACATGGACTAAACCTATCTATGATGATACTTCTCTAATCAGCACAATAAAAAACGATTCCATAGATTGTATTATAACATCTCCTCCCTATGGCGACAGCAGAACAACTGTGGCGTATGGACAGTTCTCAAGATTATCTGCTCAGTGGATTGACATCTTTGAAGATCCCAACACTGCATCGGGCGTTGATAATAAATTATTGGGTGGTAAACCAACTGGCAATCTGCTTCATTCTCTTGAATCTTCTCACTTAAGGGAATCGTTAGAAAGAATTCAAGAAATGGATAAAAAGAGAGCAAGGGATGTATTAAGCTTTTACATAGGTTTAAATGAATGCCTGAAAAAATCCTATGAGATATTGAAAAGAAAAAAATATTTTTGCCTAGTTATCGGCAATCGGTTAGTAAAGCAGGTACGCATACCGACTGACTTCATCATCGCAGAATTATGCGAAAAAATTGGTTTTACCTGTGAAGATATCTTTGTTAGAAATATACCCGGCAAAAGAATGCCTGCGAAAAATTCTCCAACAAATATTGCAGGGGCATTGGAAGAAACAATGACAAAGGAAAGTATCGTTGTTTTGAGAAAGAACTAAACCAATCTAATCTTGGTTTTGAAGCAGTCATACAGGCTATTGATCTTAACCCTAAAACCTGTTCCGTGATTTCTTACCGTACCATTAGGTCTATAATACATTCTAAAATCAACTACTATCTGATCTTTTTTGACCATCTTCTTAAATAATTCAAAACTAAAACCTTTCAATAAATAAGCCTCATTAAAATGAAAATATTCGGATGAATTGATGAATTTTCTATCGGCCAAAACATAAACAAGAGCCGGTAATTTAGCTTCAAATTTCTTTTTTACTGATTCAGTGTCCCAGTAGATATTTAATCGTTTTCCTTCCCCTTTAACTTTGAGCTTATCTTTGCTAACGGATAATCTTAATTTTTGGGCATTGTATCTTTTGCATGAAAGCGTGCTGTGTAACTCTTTTGAACGTTTATTATCTCTGTGGGAGTAACCAAAATTATCTAGCAGCAATCTATCTCTATCTCCGCCTTTTGGTAATGGTTCTAGCGTAAAAAGTGTCAACATGGATTTTGCTTCTTTGCGGTACGCTTTTAGTTCAGCAACACCTGCAATATCATGGAGAGGAATATTGTTCTCTGGTATATCGAGTAAATCTTCTAAGGTTTTACCAATTCCCGTGTCACTAATGCGGTGGGTTTTAATGAATCCTTCTTTTTTTATTTGTTGAAGTTTTTGTTTTAGCTCTTTTAAATCCATATTACTTTATAAAAAAGTTCAGTGTTTTTTTATAGATCTTTGCAAATTCCTTTAATTGAATTACATCAATGCGGCGTTGTCCTGCTTCTACCTTAGAAACATAAGATTGAGAAACATCTAACAAATTAGCAACCTGCATTTGATCAATCCCAGCATCTTTCCGAGCCTGCTTTAACCGCTCAATCAAATATTTATGTTCTTTTGAATATAAAGTTTTCTTCATAATGATTCTCTTTATGTTATATTCCGTTTTGTAATATGCCAAATTGGAATATTAGCATAGAACAATAATGCAAAAAATATCGACACAAGATATAATCTTTGATATATTTTCTATGATGAATAAAAAATTGCAGCATCTAAAGAAGCTCCTGAATGAAATGGGAAGTGTTTTAATAGCCTATTCAGGCGGAGTGGATAGTACTTTTCTGCTTAAAGTAGCAAGAGATGTATTAGATGATGATAAAGTAGTGGCTGTCACTGCAACTTCCTTAATTTACCCTGTCTGCGAAATAAAAGAGGCTAAAACCATAGCAAAGAGATTAATGGTAAGACATTTGGTTATTAAAACCGATGTGCTTTCTAATCAAAAATTTGTAGAGAATTCTGCCAACAGATGCTACTGGTGTAAGAGAGAATTGTTTTCCAAATTAATTGAATTAGCTAAGAAGTATAAATTAAACTATGTTTTGGATGGTTCAAATTATGATGATATAAAAGACTTCAGACCCGGAATGAAAGCAGCTAAAGAACTGGGGATAAGAAGTCCGCTTGAAGAAGTGTGTCTAAGTAAACATGAAATTCGTAGCTTATCGGAAAGACTTGAATTGCCTACATTTAACAAACCATCTCTTGCCTGTCTTGCCAGTCGTTTTCCTTATGGAATGAAGATAACCAAAGAAAGCCTTGCTAAAGTTGATAAAGCAGAGACATTCTTAAGAAAATTTGGCGTAACTCAGGTAAGAGTAAGACACTATGACCAGATTGCGCGAATAGAAGTTTATAAAAATGAAATATTCAGATTATTAAAAGAAGATGTTATGCATAAAATTATAACTAAATTCAAGAAATTAGGTTATAATCATGTAACCGTTGATTTAGAAGGATATAGAACAGGTAGTATGAATGAAACTCTGAAAGGGAAAATGAAAGGGAAGAAAAGGGAACAGTGATATTTTTTATTGTATGGTCTTCAAAATGTGGTATCCTAAACGATAGAAGAATTTATGAAATATCAAATTGAATTTAAGCCTAGAGCGTTAAAGGATTGTAAGAATATTGAGAAGAAAATATTAAATACTGTTTTTTCGAAAATTGAGATACTATCTGATGATTTGCAAGGAAATGTTAAAAAACTAACTAATTTTACACCTGAATACCGATTAAGAATCGGGGATTATAGGGTGCTTTTTGAGACCGAAAGAGACAAAATTATTATTTATAGAATACGCCATAGAAAAGAAGTTTATAAATAGGAGGTTCACATGATTACACTTCACCAGAAAATACTGAAAAAAGACGGCAGAAAGGAATTTGCAGTTATCCCTTATGATGAATTTCTAAAGGTTCGGGAAGAACTTGAGAATTATGAGTCTCTAAGAGCATTAAGGGGAGCCAAAGCAAAAGAAGGCGATGCAAAAACTGTATCTTTTGAGAATGCCAAAAAGATTTTGGATATAAAAATATAAACACTGGATTCTTCGAGCAAGTCGAAGAATGACGAAACAGACGTGCCTGTCCCCTACTAGATTCCCAGATTTAATCAGAAAGTGATAACGAGATTGCTTCGCTTACACTCGCAATGACACAGGGCTCAGAGATTATATTTCTGGAGCAGATATTTAAAAAGATTGGGAAATATGTTAAAGTAGTTCATCCAAAAGGTAATAGAACGAAGCAAAAGAGGAGATAATAAAAAATGAGAAAAATATATCTCGACTGTGCGGCTACTACGATGACAGACCCGCAAGTAGTAAAGGCAATGTTACCATATTTCGCTGATAAATTTGGCAACCCTTCAAGTATCCACTCTTTTGGACAGGAAGCCAAAGCTGCAATGGAAGAGGCACGAGAAAAAATAGCCTCTTTTTTAGGCGCAAAGCAAGAGGAAATAATTTTTACCAGCGGAGGTACAGAAAGTGATAACTTTGCTATAAAAGGCGTAGCCTATGCCAACCAGAAAAAAGGGAATCATATTATTACATCATCTATTGAACATCATGCAGTACTTAACTCCTGTAAATTTCTGGAGAAAATGATGGGTTTTAAGGTAACCTATCTTCCTGTAAATAAAGATGGACTGCTAGATCCGAAAGATGTGAAAAAGGCGATTACTGATAAGACTATTCTTATCTCTATTATGCATGCCAATAACGAGATAGGAGTAATTCAGCCTATCCGAGAAATTGGAAGAATTGCCAAAGAAAAGGGAATCCCTTTTCATGCGGACACAGTTCAGACTTTCGGACATATATCTATAAATGTTGATGAACTTAATGTAGACCTACTCAGTATATCAGGTCATAAGCTATACGGACCTAAGGGAGTTGGGGCTCTCTATGTGAGAAAGGGCACGAGAATTGTTCCATTTATGCATGGAGGCGACCAAGAAAGGAACCGTCGTGCATCTACTCAGAATGTCTCGGGCATTGTGGGACTTGGTAAGGCAGTCGAGTTGATCAAAGAAGAAATGGACGCAGAAATGAAGCGATTGATTTCACTGAGAGACAAGCTAATCAAAGGAATCCTTGATAATATAGGATATAGCAGATTAAATGGGCACCCCACAAAAAGACTTCCTAACAATGTAAATGTCTCTATAGAATATATAGAAGGAGAATCTTTACTGCTTAATCTGGATATGGAAGGGATTGCTGCTTCTACAGGTTCTGCCTGTACATCTTCAAGCCTTGAAGCATCGCATGTTTTACTGGCACTAGGTTTATCACATGAAGTAGCACACAGCTCTTTACGCTTTACTATGGGAAGATACACTAAAGAGAAAGATGTCGATTTTCTTTTAGAGGTCTTACCGAAAATCACAGATAGACTTCGTTCCATGTCGCCATTGTGGAAGCATTGATAAAGATGAGAAAAAGAGTAGTTGTAGCAATGAGCGGTGGAGTGGATTCATCAGTTGCCGCCGCTTTACTTAAAGACAGGGGTTTTGAAGTTATCGGTATTACTATGCATATCTGGGAGCATTTCAAAGACGAAGATGCAAAAAGAGTAGCTGATGAATTGAAAATACCTCACTATGAATTAGATCTCAGGAATATTTTCAAAGAGAAAGTAATTACCAATTTTTGTGAAGAATATAAAGCCGGAAGAACGCCCAACCCCTGTATTAGATGTAATAAATACATAAAGTTTGACGCATTAGCTAAAAAAGCAAAGGAATTAAGCGCCGATTATATCGCTACAGGTCACTACGCAAAAATAGAGTTTGATAATCAAAAAGACAGATACCTACTCAAAAAAGGCATTGATACAAAGAAAGATCAGTCTTATTTCCTGTACGCGCTAACTCAGGAGCAACTGAAATACACTTTGATGCCTCTGGGAGATTTTACTAAGGAGCAGGTAAGAAAGATTGCTAAAGAGAAAAATTTACATGTAGTAAATAACCCGGAATCTCAGGAAATATGTTTTATCCCTGATAACAACTACGGGAAGTTCGTTAAAGAATATTTTGACTCATCACTCATCACTCATCACTCATCACTAATTTGTCCTGGTCCTATTGTAAATAAAGAAGGGGAAGTTATCGGAGAGCACAAAGGAATTATTTTTTACACCATTGGACAGCGAAAAGGAATGGGAATAGCGAATAAGACTCCTTTATATGTAATTGCCATTGACAAAAAAAACAATTCCATCGTGGCAGGTAAAAAAGAAGAACTATATACGGACGAATTAATTGCCGATAATATGAATTTTATAAATATAGAAAAATTAGAAACCCCTATTAAAGTGAAAGCAAAGATAAGATACCTTCATCAGCCTTCACCTGCAACGGTCATTCCATTAAACGAAGGTAAGGTTAAGGTAAAGTTTGATTCTCCACAGCAGGCAGTTACGCCGGGACAAGCAGTAGTATTTTATAATAGAGAAAAAGTTATCGGAGGAGGAACAATAGAGTAATGGATAATTCAAAATTGATACAAAAAATTCAGCAGCTTAAAAGAAAAAGAAATGCCGTAATTCTTGCCCATAATTACCAAATAGGCGAAGTGCAGGATATTGCTGACTACATTGGTGATTCTTTAGGATTAAGCCGAACCGCCAGCAAGACCAATGCTGATGTAATAGTTTTCTGCGGAGTCCGCTTTATGGCTGAGACCGCATCTATTCTCTGCCCGGACAAACTAGTTCTTATGCCTGATATAAAGGCAGGGTGTCCTATGGCTGATATGATTACAAGAAACGAACTGAAAATTCTAAAAAAAGAACATCCAAAAGCAACTGTAGTAGCTTACGTTAATACTTCTGCTGAGGTTAAGGCAGAAATTGATATCTGCTGTACTTCAGGAAATGCCGTTAAGGTGATAGAGTCGTTAAAGGATGCATCAGAGATTATCTTTGTTCCTGATAAATATTTGGGGCATTATGTATCTACAAAAGTTAATAGAGATCTAATTCTTTGGGATGGTTATTGTCCTGTTCACGCCAAAATCCTACCGGAGGATATTGCGAGACAAAGAAAAGCTCATCCCGAAGCAAAAGTTATTGTTCATCCTGAATGCCCACCGCAGGTAATTCAACTTGCTGATGAAGCTCTATCTACCAGCGGGATGTGTGAATATGCAAAACTGTCCGGCGCATCTGAAATAATTGTAGGCACCGAGCCTGGAATGCTCCATAGATTACGCAAAGAAAACCCTGGGAAGAAGTTCTATCCCCTTTCAAATCAAGCAATATGCACGGATATGAAATTGACCACCTTAGAAAAAGTATTATGGTGTCTGGAAAATATGAAGTATGAGGTCAAAGTCCATGAAGATATTCAAATCAGTGCCAAGAGAGCTGTAGATAGAATGTTAGAAGTGTTGTGAAAATCGGCGCATTTTTATTGGACACCAACGTATATATATACTATAATTTTTTAATATGTAACAACTAATAAGGCTGATTATGGTTAATGATAATAAAGAAATACAGAAATATGCGTTGGAACATTCTGACAAAATTGATTGTTCAAAAAACGTTGTTTCAATAATTCTTGCGGCAGGTCATGGAAAAAGACTTAAAACGGAATCACAGAAAGTATTGCACAAAGTCTGGGGAATACCTTCTGTAAAAAGAATAGCAGAAGCTGCCAAGCAGGGACTTGCATGCAAAAACCAGATCATTGTTGTTGGGCATAAAGCTATTGAAGTAATTGATACAATAGGCAAAACCAAAAATACAATTTTCGTTTATCAGACCGAACAAAAAGGAACAGGACATGCGGTAAAAACAGCTCTTGATTCAATGAAAAACAAGTTTAAAGGCAGTGTGTTTATATTCCCTGGAGATATGTGTCTTATGGATC
>CAZMXO010000052.1:0-7535 GCA_964570265.1 uncultured bacterium | reverse complement strand
CTCTAAGAATAGCAGCATTATTTACTAAAATATCAATTTTACCGAACTCTTTTCTGATTTTTTTGACCATCCTTAAGACACTTTCAAAATCGCTTACATCAGATTCAAATACAGCCGTTTTACTACCAATGCTAGCTATCTGACCTGCAACGTCTTTTGCGTCATTAAAATTTTTCTTTTTCTTATCTTCTACATAGTTTACAGCAACATTCGCACCATACTTAGCTAAGGTCAATGCGATTGCTTTACCTATTCCCCGAGAGCTTCCAGTAACTAATGCACATTTGCCTTTTAACTCCATTTTTTCTCCTTCTGAATCTTTACTTTTTTTTAGCAAGCCAAGGCATCATACTTCGCAGTTTTTTGCCTACTATTTCAATCAGATGTTTCTCGTCTTTTTTAGCCAATGCATTAAACACAGGTCTGTTTGCCTGATTCTCCAGAATCCACTCTTTTGCAAATTCTCCTGACTGAATCTCAGTTAATATCTTCTTCATTTCAATTTTTGTGTCTTTAGTTACTATTCTAGGACCTCTTGAAAGATCTCCATATTCAGCTGTATTGCTAATTGAATTTCTCATCCACCCAATACCGCCTTCATGCAGCAGATCCGTTATTAGTTTTACTTCATGCATACATTCAAAGTAGGCCATTTCCGGCTGATATCCTGCTTCAACAAGCACTTCGAAACCTGTCTTTATTAAAGCAGTTAATCCGCCACACAGAACTACCTGCTCACCAAAAAGATCAGTTTCTGTTTCTTCTGCAAAAGTCGTCTCTATTACACCTGCTCTTGTGCCGCCAATTCCCTTAGCATATGCAAGTCCAATATCCTTAGCCTTGCCTGTGTATTCCTGAAAAATCGCTAACAAGCATGGCACTCCTCCGCCGTCTTCATACATTCTTCTAACCAAATGTCCCGGTCCCTTCGGAGCTACCATAAAAACATCTATGTTGCCTGGAGGAATTATTTGCCCAAAATGAATATTAAATCCATGTGAAAAAACAAGCGCTTTGCCCTCTTTCAAATTTGGAGCTATCTCGTTTTTATATATCCCCGCCTGCGCTTCATCCGGGGTTAAAATCTGAATGATATCCGCTTTCTTAGACGCTTCATCGGCACTCACAGGTTCAAATCCCGCCTTAACAGCCATTTTCCAGTTTGGACTGCCTTTAAGATCGCTGACAACAACCTTTATTCCGCTATCTCTGAGATTTTGCGCCTGAGCATGTCCCTGACTGCCATAACCAATAATGGCTACAGTTTTTCCTTTTAATATCCCTAAGTCCGCATCCTGATCATAATACATCTTTACCATTTTCCAACCTCCTATTTTTTATTTCCTCAAGTGACTTTATTTTTTTATCCTGTTTGGACGATTATTATGCACTTTTGTAATTTTTTTTGCAAAATTTATTTTTCGTAAAGACACCTCTTGCTTATTTTTATTGAGGTTTTAAGCAATTTGAGCTATGGTAACATTAGAGTAAAAATGACTGTTCAATAATTAATGTTGGTCAAAAAGGAGTTAAAAATGGAAGTTCTCAATGACATTCCGTTTGAACTAAACCTTGATGCTCTACTTAGGGAAAATCATATTGAAGAAGGTACTGATGATGCAATAGAATTTCAAAACCTTGTCGATACGGTTGGCAAAATTGGAAAACCTAAGGTTCTTTACAAGGAATGCTTTATCGACAAAAAAGGAACAGACACTATTTCAATAGGTGATACTACATTCAGAAGTCATGTATTAAGAAAAAAATTAGACACAGTTGAACGTGTTTTTGCATATGTTGCTACCTGTGGCAGAGAAGTTGATGGTATTGAGATCCCTAAAGAGGATTTTCTAAAGCAGTACTGGCTGGATATAATCAAACAAACTCTACTCGGTTCCAGCAGAGGATATCTTAACGAGCACCTCTCTCAAAAATACAGGATCGGTAAAACAGCATCTATGCAACCAGGTTCTAGTGATACAACTGTCTGGCCTATTGAACAACAGAAAGAACTTTTTTCGATTTTTGGAGATGTTGAAGGTCTTATTGGAGTAAAATTAACAGATTCATTTCTGATGTTACCAAATAAATCCGTATCAGGCATAATCTTTCAAACAGAGATTGATTTTAAGAGTTGCCAACTATGTCATCGTGAAAACTGCAAGGGAAGAAGTGCTTCTTTTGATAAGGATTTGTGGGAATCAATGCAGCATGATCAAGCATAACTAAGTTCTATCTGGCGCTGAGTTGTTTCTTATCCACTCTTGTCATTGCTATTTTGCCGGTTCTGGCGATTTCTGCTATTCCAAACGGTCTTACTAAATCCAAAAACGTGTCTAGCTTTTTCTCGTCTCCATCTATTTCCACTATCAGATGTTTTGGACTCATGCTTACAATTTTACACTGAAAAGTCTCAACGATCTGGGTCAATTTTGTATATTTTTTTGCATCATAAGCAAGCTTTATTAGCATGAACTCGCGATCTATTATATCTTCGCCGGTTAAATCCTGAACCTTTATTACATCTATGAGCTTGTTAAGCTGTTTTGTGATCTGTTCAAGAACCTTTTCATCTCCTTCGGTAACAAGAACCATTCTGGAGACTTTCGGATCTTCAGCGGTTGCGCCTACAGATAAGCTTATTATATTAAACCCTCTTCCACTGAAGAGGCCGCTTATTCTGCTAAGAACACCAAACTTGTTTTCAACCTGACAGGATATTATATGTTTCATTTTATTATTTTATCCTTTCTATGCTAATCCGGAGAGCATTTCTGTTAAACTCGCCCCTGCAGGCACCATAGGGAATACATTCTCTTCAGGTGCTACCCTAAAGTCCAGAACAAAAGGCGCATCAGTTTTTATAGCCTCCTTAAGCGCTCCTTCAACATCCTTCCTGTGTGTAATTCTCAGCCCTTTTGCTCCGTAAGCTTCAGCTATTTTTACAAAATCAGGGTTATTATCAAGAATCGTATGTGAATACTTCTTATCATAAAATAACTCCTGCCACTGTCTTACCATCCCAAGACAGCTGTTATTTAAAATTGCTACTTTAACGTTTATATTATTTTTAACAGCTGTACCAAGCTCCTGAATATTCATCTGAAAACTTCCGTCTCCGGCTATATCAAAAACAATCTTGTCCGGACACCCCATTTTTGCTCCAATAGCCGCAGGAAAACCGAAACCCATTGTGCCAAGACCGCCGGAAGAAATAAATGTTCTCGGTTTTGTATATTTGAAAAATTGAGCCGCCCACATCTGGTTCTGCCCAACTTCTGTTGTTATAATGGCATCTCCGTTTGTAACTTCCTCTATCTTTTCCACAACATACTGAGGTTTGATAGAATCGCCTTTGTCTTCATATGCCAGAGGACTTTTCTTTTTCCATGCTTCTATCTTGCCATTCCATTGTTCCCTTGTTCTTGCTTTTATGTATTTGTAAAGTTCTTCAAGAACTTTTTTAACATCTCCAACTATGGGAATCTCTGTTTTAATGTTTTTCCCTATAGCAGTCGGGTCAATATCTATATGAATTACAGAAGCATGCGGAGCAAATTTACTGACCTTTCCGGTTATCCTATCGTCAAATCTTGCTCCAACTGCAATAATAAGGTCCGATTCCATAATAGCACGATTTGCATATTGGGTTCCATGCATACCAAGCATATTTAGAGATAATCTGTGATCGTCAGGGAAACCTCCTTTACCCATAAGAGTAATAGTAACAGGAATATCACTCTTTTCAGCAAGTTCCTTTACAAGAATATTTGAACCATGAGAAGCAATAACTCCGCCGCCAATATACAAAACAGGTTTCTCGGATCTATTAATAGCTTCCGCAGCTTTCTTAATCTGCTTAATATTCCCGACATATGTAGGTTTATAACTTTTAATATCCGCTTTCTCCGGATATGAGAAATCAGTCTTATTCACCATCACATCCTTTGGTAAATCTATAAGAACCGGACCCGGTTTACCAGTGGAAGCAATATAAAAAGCTTCTTTAATTGTTTGAGCTAGATCAGCTACGTTTCTAACCAGATAATTGTATTTTGTTATAGGTCTTGTTATTCCAACGATATCCGCTTCCTGAAATGCGTCATTGCCTATCATTGATGTCAGCACCTGTCCTGTTAATGCAACCATAGGGATAGAATCCATGTATGCAGTAGCTATTCCAGTTACCAGATTGGTCGCTCCGGGACCTGATGTAGCAAGACAGACCCCAACCTTCCCCGTAGCTCTTGCATACCCATCAGCAGCATGAGCCGCTCCCTGTTCGTGCCTGACCAGAATATGTCTGATTTCTTTTGTTGTGTATAGCTCATCATATACATCCAGCAAAACACCGCCAGGAAAGCCAAATATGACCTCTACCTTCTCTCTCTTTAAGCTTTCTATAAGTATTTTAGCTCCACTTAATTTCAAAATATCACCCCTTTTTAAACACTGCTCCGGAACTTGCCGAAGATACCATCTGTGAATATCTGTACATATACCCGGATTTTATCTTTGGTTCCGGTTTCTTCCATTTACTCAATCTGTTTTTAATCTCTTCATCGGTTAACTTAACATTTAATTCTCTAGCAGGTATATCTATTTCAATAATATCTCCGTCTTTTACTATAGCAAGTGGCCCGCCTTCAGCTGCTTCCGGAGATATATGCCCGATAGCTGCGCCACGTGTGCCTCCTGAAAATCTGCCGTCGGTTAAAAGAGCTACACTATCTATAAGTCCGATGCCTGCAAGCGCTGCAGTAGGAGAGAGCCCTTCTCTCATTCCGGGACCGCCCTTTGGACCTTCATAACGGAGAGCAATAACATCTCCCTTTTTTATTTTTTTATTCATTATAGCTTCCATAGCTTCTTCTTCGGAGTCAAAAATCCTTGCAGGACCTGAATGTTTCATCATATTAGGACTAACAGCAGACTGCTTAATAACAGCTCCGTCAGGCGCTAAATTCCCTCTCATTATTGCAATCCCGCCCTCCTTGGAATAAGAATTGCTTATCGGCCGGATAACCTCTTTATCAAGAATTTCGCATCCTGCAATATCGTCAGCGACTTTCTTAGTTGTTACTGTTAAACATTTTTTATTTATTACTCCCAGCTTGCTGATCTCCGCCATTACCGCATGCACTCCTCCAGCTTCATCAAGATCCTCAAGATGATAGTTGCCTGCAGGTGACAGTCTGCACAAATTCGGCACCTTTCTGCTTATTTCATCAAAAAGGCTAAGATCAAATTCTATTCCGGCTTCATTTGCAATTGCAGGCAGATGAAGAACAGTATTAGTTGAACTGCCAAGCGCCATCTCTACAGCTATCGCATTCTTAAAAGCGTCAAGCGTTGCAATGTCTCTCGGCTTTATATCCTTTTTTATGAGATCCATTATTTTAAATCCCGCTTCTTTTGCAAGTCTTATCCTTCTGGCATCAACAGCAGGTATTGTGCCGTTTCCTGGCAATCCCAACCCTAACGCTTCGCTAAGACAGTTCATTGAGTTGGCAGTAAACATACCTGAACATGAGCCGCATCCAGGGCATGCTCTTTCTTCTATTTCAAGAAGCTCTTTTTCACTCATCTTACCGCCTGCCACAGATCCAACCGCTTCAAAAACACTTATCAGATCTATAGCTTTTTTCCCAATTCTACCTGCCATCATAGGACCGCCGCTTATTATAATTGCGGGAATATTTACTCTAAGAGCCGCCATAAGCATACCGGGAACGATCTTGTCGCAATTAGTAACAAGTACAAGACCGTCAAAGGGATGCGCTTTTGCCATAATTTCAATAGAGTCTGCAATTAGTTCTCTGGAGCCGAGAGAATATTTCATACCTTCATGATTCATTGCAATACCGTCACATACACCAATCACGCCAAACTCCATAGGTGTTCCGCCAGCCATATAAATCCCAGCCTTAACAGATTTAACTATCTGGTCAAGGTGGATATGCCCGGGAATGATCTCATTAAAGGAATTTGCTATTCCTATAATGGGTCTTGAAAGTTCCCTATCGCTATAGCCGCTGGCTTTCAAAAGAGAGCGGTGAGGCGCTCTGGAGATTCCTTTTTTCATCAAATCACTACGCATTCCTATCCCTCCGTAATTAAAAATTAATCTATCCGGCGGGAGCGACGGGACTCGAACCCGCAACACCCAGATCGACAATCTGGTACTCTAACCAGTTGAGCTACGCCCCCTTTGAAAAAACTATAATCATCTTCGGTGGGCGATACTGGGTTTGAACCAGTGACATCCTGCTTGTAAGGCAGGCGCTCTCCCAGACTGAGCTAATCGCCCGAAAAAGCCAGTATATAAAAAGCGGATATGCTTGGCAAGTAAAAAAACTGAGTAGTTGATAGCTAAAGAATTAAGAATTTGATTGAAAATTAGGTGGTTTTAAAAACAAAGCCACAATCCCTCCACCGCACAAAGCTAATATTCCAGCAGCAATAAAGGCAACCGAATAACTTCCTGTTACGTCATAAACTATTCCTCCAATCAATGGTCCGACAAAACACCCAACTCCATAACCTAAAAATACTAACCCGTAGTTGGTTCCAAAATCTTTTGTTCCAAAAAAGTCTCCTGTAGCTGCCGGATACACTGCCAAAAAACCTCCAAAACATAACCCGATAACTCCTGCCGCCACATAAAGAGCAAAAAGTATCGTCATATATGGCAGTAGAATCATCCCAATCGCCATCACAAGAAAAAGAACAACTATGACACTCTTTCTTCCGATTTTATCAGAAAGAGCACCAAAAATTATTCTACCCAGACCGTTGGTGATAGCCAGTACGGTTATAGTAAAAGCCGCCTGTATTGATGTGTAACCGGCATCATTGGCAAATGCACTTATATGTCCAATCGCCATCATACCTGCCACCATTGCTGTAAAGTACGAAATAAAGATCAACTTAAATGTTGTTGTCTTTAACATTTGACATGGAGAAAAATCATTGGAGACAACTTTAAGCCCATCTCTCTTTTGTGCTGCCAATCCCGGCGGCTGCCAATCCCGAGGCGGCGTTTTTAAAAGCTGTGCCGCACCCACAATAATCGCTCCGAACCCGACTCCATAAATGAGCATAGTTATTCTCCAGTCGTATAACTCAATGAATCGCGCTGCCAAAGGAGCGAGAAAAGCCGCCCCAAAGCCAAATCCAAAAATAACGATACCTGTTATCAAACCTCTTTTATCTGGGAACCATTTTACTCCTGTAGATATTGCAGGCAAATAGCTCAGCCCTGTGCCAATACCTGCCAACAGACCGTAGCTGATATATAACCACCAGAGAGATTGTGTGAAATATGCCAGAACCCAGCCCAAACTTACAAAGATCCCGCCTAAAGTAGCAGTAACTCTCGGTCCATATCTTTTCTCGCACATACCGCCAATCACCATAAATACAGAAAAGACAAGAAGCAATATTGATACAGCCAGAGAAGTTTCTCCTCTGCCCCAGCCAAATTCTTTGGCGATAGGCATAAGAAATACTCCCCAGGCATAGGCTACGCCAAG